>CAJOEG010000099.1:6025-7482 GCA_905233405.1 uncultured Bacteroidales bacterium
TCAAATGCCTTGTCAAATTCTACTATCTCTTTGAAATCCAGTAGGTATTCTTCCGTCTTGTCCTTTGCGTTTGTGTTAATTGTGTAAAAATACGTGTATATATCTGTCATAGGCGAATATATTTTGTTTGTGAGTATAACGGAGTGTTTTGGTTTTTATTATTTGATGATGAAAAAAAATGACAGTTTTTTTGTCGAGTTAATTTGCCTATTTTCAAAATAATTCTGTAAGAAGTGCCGATTGTTGAGCTTGTTTTAGGCTAGTTTGAGGCTTGTTATTGCCTATTTTTGCGGCTTATTGGACAAAAATGGAGATAGAAATCTATATTGAAATAGTGTTTTTGAAGCGATTCTAACAAAAAAGCCGCCTATCATAGCGGCTTTTATTATGAATTTCAATATTTCCTACCAAGCGAGAAGCGGATAGTTTGCCATCATCTTGTTGACTTCGGCACGAACGTCAGCGATAACCTTTTCGTTTTCGGGATCGCAGAGATTTAGAAATGAACACCAAAACAAAGAGAGACGCTTGTTCCTCCCTTGGTTGTCTCTTCCTTGTGAACAGTGACAGTCCTATAAGATTTCCAATACAAAGGATCATCATAGTCATCGTAAGGATCAGAATAACCATCATCAACCCATACTTCTTTTGTAGTTGTATATTCGCTATGAGATGCGAAATATACTGGATTTACATCTAAAAACATATAAAAATGTTTCTTTGTCGCAAAACCTAAACGCAAGCCGCCCCCGAAACTTCCTGCCATATAATTTAAACTTGTTCCTGCTCCTATATACAATGAAACTTTGTTAAAATTTATAAGAGCCAAAGGACCGATACCAACATCAGGAAAACCTCCGTACAAATAAAATCCGATGTTTGCCTTGTTTCCTGCTCTGAAAGCGAAATCCAATCCCAAAGAAAATCTAGGATAAATACGATCATCATAATCATAGTTAGTGTTATTGCCATAAGATTCTCTAACAGAATGATAAATCGGAGAAATTCCTCCGCCAAAGTTTAAACCGATGAATGTCTTATTGGATTTTGGTTCTTCTTGCTTCGGCGGCTCTGGTTTTGGTTCAGGGCGAGACACTTCTTCACAGCCCAATACCCAACGGATTTTTCCGTGTTGGGCTTCGCCAATGTACATATTCAAGTTTTCCCATCTTTTTGTCAGGTTTTTTGCCGTTGCATCAAAAAAGGCTTCAACTTCTCTGATTTGTGTCGCCAATTTAAAATGAGACTCATCTGGGGTAGTTTGTTGCAATACATCTCTGAAAAAGGCTATATTTTCACTTGTGAATTCTTCAGAACCAGTAAAGCCAATGGCAAAATTTTCAATAGGCTGACCTAGTATTGTTTTTCGTGAAGACCCACTTAATTTTCCACTTAGATAACTGAGATATTCATTTTTTCTACCACGGTGCATCGTTACGGAGATTTCGTCATTTATT
>CAJOEG010000099.1:7492-10034 GCA_905233405.1 uncultured Bacteroidales bacterium
TTGCTTGGATAATCTCTACGTTGAATTTATCTTCAGATATTCTTTTCGAGGCAACATAGTCTTCCATCATTCCAATTGCTTTGTCCATTGAATAATACAGAGCGGTTTCTTGACCTTTATCTGAGTTTCGGATAAATCGTTCAAACTGGTATCTGTTATCTTTGTTAAGCGGTGTGATTGGGAATGCTTGTTTTTTTGCAAGTTCCATACCAGAAAAAGCAATGATACCAACGTGTATGTTGCCATTGGATGCATTGCTTATATCATTGATAAATTTGATTGCGCTTGATTGTAGAGAAGAAATGTTATTGGACATTGAACCGCTATAGTCAAGAACAAGCATTATAACTACATCGTTTTGTGAATAATCAGCATCAGAGTTCCTGCAAGCTTCTATGTCGTCATCCCAGTTGTTGGTGTCTTCGTTCCAGTATTGGAATTTAAAACCCTTACTCCATTTAGTTGGACAATCGGTAGTTGCCATCTTAAAGGAAAATTTCACCATGGTTGCATCCAAATTATTGCATTTGATAGTCATTTTTTCCCCATAAAGTGTTTCCGTAAGACTATTTTCGCCGTCTAAATATATCCCATTGGTATGAACATCTTTCAATGTGTATCTGCCTTCTCCGTGTCTCTCGTAAAAACCTTCTATCCAATATTTCTCCTGTGCATTGGCACTCAAGAACATCCCTAATAAAAGGAATGTCATAAATAAAACATTCTTTATATTCATTTTTCGTTTGAATTTTTATTAACAATTTTTTTCGTGCCAATTTCTGTTGTGGAACTGCACATAAAAAAAGCGTGGCACTTTTAAGTCTTCATCGGTTTCCAGAGGCCTTCGACTGCCTAAACACTCCAATTACAACAATAAAGCCCACGCCAAAAGGCGGGAACGCTGTCGCTCGGTTCTGGAGTGTTTTGAAAATTGTCGAAGTTTTCTGAAAACCAGATTAGCTACTTAGCTTTTTCCTATTCTATGATGTGCATATTGCTATTATATCATATCTTCCTTGCCCAAAATTTTGTTTAACAATTAGTTTTAAAAGTCTCCTTGGATAGGAAGTCCAAAGAGGCTTTTATGTGAGTTTTTAATTTCCTACCAGGCGAAAAGCGGATAGTTTGCCATCATCTTGTTAACTTCGGCACGAACGTCGGCGATAACCTTTTCGTTTTCGGGATCGCAGAGAACGCGGTCGATGAGTTCGACGATGTAAGCCATCTTGTCTTCCTTTACACCACGGGTTGTGATAGCCGGTGTTCCGAAACGCAAACCTGATGTCTGGAACGGGCTGCGGGTGTCGAAAGGAACCATGTTCTTGTTGGTGGTTATGTCGGCAGCAACAAGAGCCTTTTCAGCGAGCTTACCGGTAAGTTCAGGGAACTTTGTGCGAAGGTCAACCAGCATCGAGTGGTTGTCGGTACCGCCGCTGACGATCTTGTAGCCCTTAGCCATGAATGCGTCTGCCAAAGCAGCAGCGTTCTTCTTAACCTGCTTCTGATATTCCTTGAATTCTGGAGTGAGAGCTTCGCCGAAAGCAACAGCCTTAGCAGCTATAACGTGCTCCAACGGACCGCCCTGGCAGCCTGGGAATACAGCAGAATCGAGCAATGCAGACATCATCTTTACTTCGCCCTTTGGAGTCTTCTTGCCCCAAGGATTCGGGAAATCCTGACCCATCATGATGACACCACCACGAGGACCACGAAGGGTCTTGTGAGTTGTTGTTGTTACGATGTGAGCGTACTTAACTGGGTTGTCGAGCAAACCTGCTGCGATAAGGCCTGCAGGGTGCGACATATCAACCATAAAGATGGCACCTATTTCGTCGGCAACCTTGCGGATGCGGGCGTAGTCCCATTCGCGGCTGTATGCAGAAGCACCTGCGATGATGAGTTTCGGCTTGTTTTCACGGGCAACGCGTTCGAGCTGGTCGTAGTCAACACGACCGTCGCTTTCCTTTACGTTGTATTCCAATGCCTTGTAGTTGATACCCGACATATTTACTGGTGAACCGTGTGAAAGGTGTCCGCCATGTGCGAGGTTAAGTCCGAGGAATGTGTCGCCAACGTTGAGGCAAGCAAGGAATACTGCCATGTTTGCCTGTGCGCCCGAATGCGGCTGTACATTTGCCCAGCAAGCGCCGAAGATCTTTTTCAATCTTTCGATAGCGAGGGTTTCGCTCTGGTCAACAACTTCGCAACCACCATAGTAACGCTTTCCGGGATAACCTTCAGCGTACTTGTTAGTCATTACCGAACCCATAGCTTCCATAACCTGGTCGCTTACAAAGTTCTCCGATGCGATAAGTTCGATACCTTTTGTCTGTCTTTCTCTTTCCTTTTTTATAAGGTCGAAAATTTGTTCATCTCTAACCATGATGTATTTTATTTAATTTTTAATGAGTTTTGAAAATTTTTCGGCAAATGTAATAATTATTTTATTGTCGTCCGCAAAAAAGACGAAAAATACTATAAATGGTCATGGTCCTTTCATTTGGACAGTGCTATTACGTGTGATACAAATAGTTAGTGTTTG
>CAJOEG010000100.1 GCA_905233405.1 uncultured Bacteroidales bacterium
ACTGTACAGTAACTTGGACAACACAGAACGGAGTAAACGGACGCTTGTTCACGGGATCTAACGGCAACTCTATTTTCCTGCCCGCTGCCGGCTACCGCGACGATGGCGACCTCTACAGTGCCGGTTCCTTCGGCAGCTGCTGGTCGAGTTCGCTCAACACGGGCAGTACGGTCAGCGCGTGGCGCCTCTACTTCGATTCGGGCAATTACCTCATGAACCGCAACAACCGCTACTATGGGTTTACCGTTCGTGCGGTTTGCCAGTCTCAGAACTAATCTTTTGTTCTCCCCCAAAACGCGCAAAGCGGCGGAAACATTGCAGTGCGGTGCGTGCGCGGTAGCGCACACAAGGGCACCGCAGGGCAAGGTTTCCGCGCAGATTGGGGGTAATTCACGCACAGCAATTCATTTAGTACTACTGGGTTTTGTGAAAAACGTGAAAACAAATAGGATTTGTAAAATAAAATATAAAAAAACGCCTCGGATTCCCGAAGCGTTTTTTATGTTGTTTGCAATGTATTACGCCTTGCAGTTTCCGCCTTCGCAGTTGAGCAGACAGTTGCTGCATTCCGAAAGTTCGCCACGCAGACGAGAATTTATCATGTTCGAGATGCGTTCCTTTAGCGGTTCAATGTGCATATTCATCAGAATGTCGTTTGCAAAGGCGAACATAAGCATCAGCTTTGCTTCCTTGGTGCTTATTCCGCGCTGGCGAAGGTAGAACAATGCTTCTTCGTCGAGCTGACCAACGGTTGCGCCGTGGCTGCACTGAACATCGTCGGCATAGATTTCCAACTGTGGCTTGGTTGTCATGCGGGCATCGCCAGTGAGGCAGAGGTTGCGGTTGGTCTGGTAGGCTGCCGTCTTTTGTGCGCCTTCGTGGACGATGATTTTCCCCATAAACGAACCGCGTGCCTGCTCGTCGAGTATGCCCTTGTATAGCTCGTTGCTGTTGCAGTTAGGAACAAGGTGCTCGATAAGCGTGTAGTTGTCGACATATTGCTGGCGGTCGATGAGGTAAAGTCCTAGCAGGTTGGCATCGGAGTGCTCGCCGTTGAGACGAACGCGCAGGTTGTTGCGTACGATTCCGCCGTGAAGTGTGAGCACAAACGACTCTACATTTGCATTTTCGCCTATTTCGGCAAGGTGGCTGCTGACGAGACTCGACTTGTCTGGTTCGTTCTGTAGGGTGTAGTGAGTAAGCTTCGAGCCGTTGCCGACAAACGATTCGGTAGTGTCAATCACGAAGTTGCTGCTGCTGTTGAGCGTGTGGTCGCAGACAACTACCGACAGCGACGAATTTTCGTCAAGTACTATCAGGTTGCGCTTGATGATGTTCTTGTTGCCGAAGCCGTGAGTTAGGTTTATTATCTGCAAGGTCTTTTCGGCATGTGTGTTCTTTGGAACATAGACGAAAAGCCCGTCGTCGGCAAGCATGGTGCTGAGGTTCACGAATCCGTCGCCGAAAGTGGATGCGCTTCGGTTGTAGTATTTCTCGAAAATTTCGCGGTGCTTCTGCTGAGCCTCCTTCATGCTGCAGATGATAATTTTGCCGTCCACAGCCTTGTTGTTGTCGTAATACTTGCCGTTCGACAGCAGTATTACATCAGCATCCATATTTTCGACTTCGCACTTGAAATATTCGTTGAGGTCGATGTTGGTCTTTGCCTGCATTATGCTTCCGAACTCAGTGCTGAAAATGTCGTTGACATTGAGGTTGCGGTAGTTTTCGGTCTTGGCAGTCGGAAGTCCGTTGATTTTGAACGTTTCAAAAGCTTCGTTGCGCTTCGCGAACACGAAATCGGTGTCGAACTTGCGGAACTGTTCGGCGCAACTTTCAAAAATGTCGATATATTTTTTCTTGATGTCCATAAATTATTCGCCCATTTGTTCCTTAATCCAACCATATCCCTTTTCTTCGAGTTCGAGAGCCAGTTCCTTGCCGGCGGTCTTCACGATGCGTCCGTTGTAGAGGATGTGAACCACATCGGGAACGATGAAGTCGAGAAGCCTCTGGTAGTGGGTGATGACTATGCACGAAGTTTCGGGAGTCTTGAGCTTGTTTACACCATTAGCAACTATTCTGAGTGCATCGATGTCGAGGCCAGAGTCGGTTTCATCGAGAATCGACAAGCAGGGACGTAGCATTGCCATCTGGAAGATTTCGTTGCGCTTCTTTTCTCCACCCGAGAATCCGACATTTACCTGACGGTTTGCAAGGTCGTCCTTCAGTTCGACAAACTCTTTCATTTCACGAGTGTATTTCAGGAATTCCGATGCGGTCAATTCTGGCAAACCACGGTATTTGCGCTGCTCGTTGATGGCGGTCTTCATGAAGTTTATCATGCTTACGCCTGGGATTTCAACCGGGTACTGGAAACTCAGGAAGATACCTTCCTTAGCACGCTGTTCTACGCTCATTTCGAGTAGGTTGCGTCCTTTGAAGATAACTTCGCCTTCGGTAACCTTGTAGTTCTCGTTTCCTGTGAGGACAGCCGACAAGGTCGATTTTCCAGAGCCGTTAGGTCCCATTATGGCGTGGACTTCGCCGGCCTTTATTTCGAGGTTTATGCCTTTGAGTATTTCTTTGCCGTTGATTTCGGCGTGTAGGTTCTTTATAGTTAGCATAGTGATATGATTTTTTCGGTTTTACTATGAGATGTTGCACACAACATCTTTACTTTTTGTGACGATGCATGCATCGTCCTTACCTCTATTGATTTGCGGATTCCGTGAGGATAGTAGTCCTTGGTGTCGTTGAAGATTGCTATGGCTTCCGACCTGATTTCGGGGTATTGCTCTCCGATTTTCATGAGCATGTCGTAGGCGGCTGAGCGGACCGATGCTTGCAGCTTGTTGTCCTTTATGCTGTCGAAACAAAAGTCCATTACATCGCAGTTTTGTCTTTCGTCGAGTTGCAGGTGCGATAGTATCTTCAGCGTTTCGCGACGGTGTCCTGGCTTTGCGATGTTGGGCAGGTTGTCGATGAGCATTTGTGAGTATGGCTGTATGTCGCTGGCTTTTCGTTCCGCATATTTGCAGAGAACCCAGCTTGCCCGCCACGAAAAAGGATCGTTTTCGAGCGAAAAAGCGACAAAAATACCAATTAGCTGCCTGTTTGCCAGCAAGTAGTTGGTCGTAGCCTTCACATCGAAGTACTTGACTGTAAGAAGTGGTAGTATGTCGTTTTGTCTTTCCATTGTTGTTCGTTACAGATGCTGAAACAAGTTCAGCATGACTGGTTAGAGTAATTATCCGACACTACCCTCCAAGCTTATTTGCAGCAGTTTTTGTGCTTCTACCGCGAATTCCATCGGCAGACGGCTGATGACCTCCTTGGCGTAGCCGTTTACAATCAGTCCGATGGCGGTTTCGGTTGAGATGCCACGCTGGTTGCAGTAGAAAATTTGGTCTTCGCTGATTTTCGATGTCGTAGCTTCGTGTTCTACCACTGCCGTTTCGTTGTTCACATCGAGGGTGGGGAAGGTGTGAGCTCCGCATTTGTCGCCCATAAGCAGCGAGTCGCACTGTGAGAAGTTGCGGGCATTGTCGGCGTTCTTGCCAATCATCACCATTCCGCGGTACGAGTTCTGGCTTCGTCCTGCCGAGATACCTTTTGATACTATCGTACTGCTGGTATTTTTTCCGATGTGAATCATCTTAGAACCTGTGTCGGCCTGCTGGAAGTTGTTGGTAACGGCTACTGAATAGAATTCCGATACCGAATTGTCGCCCTTGAGCACTGTGCTCGGGTATTTCCAAGTTATTGCCGAACCTGTTTCCACTTGCGCCCAGCTGATTTTTGAATTTTTGCCGTTGCAAAGTCCGCGCTTGGTTACGAAGTTGTAGATTCCGCCTTTGCCTTCCTTGTTGCCTGGATACCAGTTCTGTACGGTTGAGTACTTTACTTCTGCATCGTTTTCGGCAATTATCTCAACTATTGCGGCGTGAAGTTGGTTTTCGTCGCGCTGTGGAGCGGTACAACCTTCCATATAACTTACGTATGCGCCTTCGTCGGCAACTATAAGCGTGCGTTCGAACTGACCGGTGTTGCTTGCGTTTATGCGGAAGTAGGTCGAAAGTTCTATCGGGCAGCGCACTCCCTTTGGAATGTAGCAGAACGAACCGTCGCTGAACACCGCAGAGTTGAGGGCTGCAAAATAGTTGTCGCCTGAAGGTACAACCTTGCCCATATACTTGCGAACGAGGTCTGGGTGGTTTTTCACAGCCTCGCTGAACGAGCAGAAGATAATTCCGTCTTCGGCAAGTCGTTCCTGGAAGGTCGTCTTTACCGAAACGCTGTCCATAACCGCATCAAAAGCAACGCCCGAAAGACGTTTCTGTTCGTCGAGCGGAATGCCGAGTCTGTCGAAGGTATTCTTGATTTCGGGGTCGATTTCGTCGATCGAGTTGAGTTTTTTCTTCTGCTTTGGTGCCGAGTAGTATATTATGCTCTGGTAGTCGATTGGTGGAATGTCGAGGTGTCCCCAGTTGGGCTGCTCCATGTTTTTCCACTTCTCGAAAGCGTTGAGACGGAATTCTAGAAGCCATTCGGGTTCACCTTTCTTTTTGGAAATCAGTCGTACCGTTTCTTCGTTAAGACCAACGGGAATTTCGTCGGCTTCGATGTCGGAAACGAATCCGTACTTGTATTCCGATTGCGTGACTTCCTTTATAAGTTCCTTGTCCTGTGTGTTTTCAGACATTTTCTTGTTTCGTTTTATTGGAGCGCAAAGATAATGTTTTTTTTGTTTCTATGTTTCTGAGTTTATAAGTTTGATGATGTTTATGGTGGTTTGATATTGTTTGTTGATTTGACGATTTGAAAATACGATGATGTGTATGGATTTTATTATGAAATCTGTGGAAACGTTGCGTGCAACGTCCGATGATGTTTGGTGAGAATCGCGCCATTGCACGATTGTACTGTTAATGAGGTATGGTGAGGTTTTTATTTGTTTGATGTTGTTTATGGTTGTTTGATATGGTTTGATGATTTGAAAGATTTGATAATTCAAAAATATTTTTTCTTTTTTTGAAAGCCTACCTATAATATATATTTTATATCTTTGCGGTCTTAATCTGGCTTAATAGATGAGAAAAAGATATATAGTATTAGTAATCATAGTGATAGCAACGATATTTAGTTCGTGTAGGTCGCTAAGACCATACGAAATGTTGCGAAATAGCAAGGACTATGAAGTGTCCGAACAAGAACCTTCCGAAATAGAATACAGAATTCAGCCTAACGACAAGTTGAATATCAGGGTGCTGAATAACAATGGTCAAGCATATTTCGGATTCGGAGGCGGAACTACTGGAGGATCATCCAACTTTAATACAAATAATAATCAGAATGGAGGCGGTTTCCCTGTTGAGTTTGACGGCAAGGTTAAGTTGCCAGTACTTGGTCGAATTGACATCAGCGGAAAAACAATCCGTGAGGCAGAGGATACTCTAGAAATGCTTTATTCTGAATATTTCCTCGATCCGTTTGTGCTTTTAACTGTAAACAATCGGAAGGTTACGGTATTTATGAATGGCGGTTCAAAAGTGCAAACAGTTGGTATGACTAACAATCAGTTTACTCTGATAGATGCGATTGCTGCTTGTGGAGGACTTACCGAAATCAGCCGTGCATACAGAATAAAGCTCATACGCGGAAACCTTACCGACAAGCCAAAGATTTATTATTGGAATGTGTCGTCGCTTGAGACTCTTGACGGCACAAACATTATGCTCGAAGCCAACGATATAATATATGTGGAAAGCCGTCCGCAATATGTGACAAGGGTTCTTCGCGAGATTTCTCCATACCTTACGCTAGTAACAACATTGATGTCTGTATATGGAGTTATTGTTACAGTCAAAGGCTATTTTACTAAATAACAAACGATGAAGAAAAAAGAAAATAAGATACCTACCCTCAATCAGGATTTCGAACTCGAAACCTTCCTGACAGTTCTCAGAAAGAACATTGTTATTGTCTTAATATTCTTTGCTTTGNNGCTATCTGTATTTCCGTTATACACAGCCGATATATAGTTCGTATTCTATTATTCAGATAAAGAAGGAGAACAAGACAAACGAAATTCTAGGTATAAGTTCGGGCGTAAAGATGGATCCCACTATAGAGATTATGCGTTCCGAGGAATTTTTGAAAACTGTTGTCAAAAATCTGCCTTTGGGCATAAGTTTCTATACCGAAGGAGCTTTCCTTAATACCGAAAGTTATGGTTCGATGCCTTTTAAGGTTGACTATGAATTTACGGAAAACGGAATATACGACAAACCTGTATATTATGAACAAAACAAAGACGGCAAATCATACGATATTTCTATCGGTAAAGACGGTGCTACGTACAATGTGCCATTCGACAAACCTACAAAAATACAGGATGGTGTAACTCTAACACTTTCAGCTCCATCATATATAGAAAGAAGTAGCATTAAGGACAAATACTATTTCATTATAAATAGTGAACGACATATTTTACGAGACATTTCAAAGGGACTTGTCATTGAAGCATTAAACAACAATGCTGGAACAATAAAGATTACATACGACTGCGAAAATGCAAAAAAATCGGCGGACATAGCCAATGCAATTGCAGAGCAGTTCATCGAGTTTGATGTAATGAAAAGCCGAGAAAGTTCAATGGCGACAATTGCCTACATCGACGAGCAGATGGACAATATGGTCGACGAACTTTCAACTATCGAGAGCCAGTTGCAGCAGTTCCGTATTGCAAATGGCATAACCAATGAAGAGGTTAAATCGCGCAAAAACGGTCTTGCCGAAACTAGGATTGCAAACCTTGAACAGAGGATGTCCGAAATCGACTATGAAATTGAAACTTTGAATGAAGTAAAGGAACAGGTAAACAATAATCCCGACATAAATATGTATGAAATGATGGCTCTTATGTCGGGGCAGTCGTCAAATGCATTTCTCTCGTCAATGCTGAAATCGTTGCAGGACCTAATGTCAAAAAGAGAGTCTATGCTGTTTGAAGTTACCGAAAATAACCATAAAATTGTTGTAATTGACAAGCAGATAGAATCAAAAAAGGAAACAATAATTGA
>CAJOEG010000101.1:0-3961 GCA_905233405.1 uncultured Bacteroidales bacterium
CATCGCTGACCCGGGTATCGTTGACGAACGTCCAGAATACGCAAAGATTACTGGTCACCCCGAATTCGACCTCGACCCGACACGCGAAGGCGTTATCTGGCACTGCCTCAACCAGAAGATGACGGCAAAGCTCTACGCCCGTGAAATCGGCAAGACCTACGAAGACCTCAACCTCATCATCGCTCACATGGGCGGTGGCGTTTCGGTTGGTGTTCACCAGCACGGACGTTGCGTCGAAGTTAACCGCGCACTCTGCGGCCTCGGTCCATTCTCGCCTACCCGCTCTGGCTCCATCAACGCCAGCAAGCTCATCGAAGTTTGCTTCAGCGGAAAGTACGACATGGCAAAGGTTAAGAAGATGGTAACTGCCGAAGGCGGTTTCGTTGCTTACCTCGGCACAAACGACGCATACAAGGTAGAAGTTGACGCTCTCAACGGCGACCCGAAGAGCAAGCTTCTGGTTGATGCATTCTGCTATCAGGTAGCATTGGAAATCAGCCGTCTTGCAGCAGTTGTAAAGGGCAAGGTTGATGCCATCATCCTCACCGGCGGTATTGCATACAGCAAGCCATGGATGCAGCAGATTACCGACCAGATTAGCTGGATTACTCCTAACGTAAAGATTTACAAGGGCGAAAACGAAATGCTTGCTCTTGCAATCTGCGGAAACGAAGTTCTCAACGGAACCGGCACAGTAAAGGAATATAAGTAATCGGTATCTTACATAAAAAATGGGAATCCGAAGAGGATTTCCATTTTTTGTAATATCAAAAATAAACTAATCACCATGGAAAACAACTTCGCAATACAACTCTTTGAAAACAAGAAAGTGCGCATCGTATGGGACGCAGAAAAGGAGAAATACTATTTCTCGGTGGTGGATGTTGTACAAGTGCTAACTGATAGCGATAATCCACAAACTTATTGGAGAGTATTGAAAAAGCGTCTTAGAGATGAGGGAAATGAAACCGTTACAAATTGTAACGCTTTGAAATTACCTGCAGCAGATGGAAAGAAAAGAATGGCAGATGTCGCTGACATAGAACAGCTTTTGCGACTAATCCAGTCTATTCCATCCAAGAAGGCAGAACCTTTCAAGCAGTGGCTTGCAGAAGTCGGTTCGCAACGCATAGACCAGATGATAGACCCGGAACTGACATTCCAGATGGCAGTGGAAGACTATCGTCGTCAAGGTTACGATGAAAAATGGATTGAAAACCGCCTAAAATCAATTCGCACACGCAACGAACTTACCAACGAATGGAAACGCTCGGGCATAAAGGAACAAAAGGACTTTGCAATTCTGACCAATATACTTACCAAGGCATGGAGCGGAATGACTACTGGTGAATACAAGCAATACAAAGGACTTACAAAAGAGAATCTGCGCGACAATATGACGACTCTTGAACTTGCACTCAACACATTGGCAGAAGCGGCAACAACGGAAATTTCCCGTCACCGCAATCCTCAGACTATGGACGAAAACAAACAAGTTGCCAAGAGTGGCGGAAACGCGGCAAATCTTGCACGCCAAGACATTGAACACCAGATTGGTCATAGTGTAATATCACACGAACGCGCATCTGACAACCTTATCCCCACAGAAAATATAGAAGCAATTGAACTACCATATAATAATAACGACAACAATTAAACACATACCACAATGAAGATATACACAAAAACAGGCGACAAAGGCACAACATCATTAGTCGGTGGAACACGCATCGACAAGGACGACATAAGAATTGAATCGTACGGAACAATCGACGAACTGAATTCCAATATAGGTATGATTCGCAACTTCGGTCTTGAAAAAGCCGACGACGATACCATAAATATAATACAGAACAAACTTTTCAGCATCGGGTCCTTCCTAGCCACTCCCGACGAAGCCGCATACGAACAAATTGCGACGAAAATCAACAAGATTTCCGAAAAAGATATTAACAATATCGAAAACGAGATTGACAGAATCAGCGAAAATCTTCCTCCGCAGAAAGGCTTTGTTTTGCCTACAGGATGCGAGATTACAAGCTGGTGCAACATTTCGCGCACAATATGCCGCCGTGCCGAACGCCGCATAGTCAGCCTAAGCAAAACCGGATTTGTTGACAAAAATATAATGCTGTATATCAACAGATTATCCGATTATCTATTCGTTTTGGGACGGAAATATATGGCTGTTAATAAAAAGGATGATTTTTTCTGGGATTTAAACTGCTAAGTGCAAAAAAATTCATTATTTCGCACTCCCAAAAATTAAGGAAATAAAAAATATTACGAATATGTATTGGACATTGGAATTAGCATCAAAACTTGAAGACGCACCGTGGCCTGCAACAAAGGACGAACTCATTGACTACGCAATCCGTTCTGGTGCAAATCTGGAAGTTATTGAAAACCTTCAGGAAATTGAGGACGACGAAGAAATTTTTGAAAGCATAGAGGACATTTGGCCCGACTATCCTTCAAAGGACGATTTCTTCTTCAACGAAGACGAGTATTAGTATCTAGAACTATTTGGAAAAAGAAACTGGGGACATTCGAAAAAATGTCCCCTTATTTTGTTTTTAATATGAGGCTCCGAAATGACAAAAGCAAAACACAAACGACCAGTCACCAAGCAACACCTTAATTTACAACAAATTACACTTTTAAAATTATTTTAATTTTTTATTAAAATAATGTTGTATTTATGGTTTTCTTTGATTAACTTTGAAACGATTTTTTGCAGTTTGTCCGTATGAAAAAATATATAATAACAATACTTCTGTTGCTTGCGACAATTTTTACATACTCGCAACAACAATCCGTCACAACACAAGGAACAGAATTCTTCACTGCTTTTATACAAAACAGCAGTCACTCAGCAGGAGAATCTGGATTCGAACTAAGCCTTATGGTGTCGGCAAAACGCGCCTGCAGCGTAACAGTAAGAAACCCCAACTCCACTTGGACGACCACATTCAATGTAAATGCAAATTCTACATACAAGTGCATAATACCATCAAATCAACACACACAATGCTACTTAACAGAAACAACTGCATCTGCAGTAAACAAAGGTCTGCTAATCACCTCTACCGACACTATCTCATTATATTCATCTAACTTCGCATCTGCAAGTTTCGACGGTTCAATCGTACTGCCCACAACCGCACTCGGAAACGAATACATTGTGCAATGTTACCCTCCAGTAATCAATACCAGCGAATTTTCAATAACAGCCACAGAAGACAATACAATCGTTGACATAACTCCTTCAGTCAACATAAGCGCAGGAACTACGCACTCGGCAAATTCCACATTCAACGTTTCTCTAAACAGAGGGCAGTCCATTTTTATGAGGTCAACAACCACAGGAAGTGCCGGCGACCTTTCGGGAACAAGAATCGTAGCACGCGACTGCAAGAAAATAGCCGTCAACTGCGGCGACTACCTGACCGATGTCCCAGCTAACACACAATATGCCGACCACATTTACGAACAAGCATATCCTGTAACTTCTTGGGGAAAGAAATTCGTCATTACAAACACATTACAAAGCGCATCTACTGGCAGGACAAAAGATTGTGTCAGAGTGACCGCGTCTGCAAACAACACAACAATCAGAAGAAACAACACTTTGCTATCAACAATCAACGCAGGTCAAACATACGAATTCCAGCTTACAGCAACGGAAAAGGCTGCATATATTGAAACTTCAAATCCATGCGCCGTTTATATGTACCTTGTCAGCCAAAATGCAGGTGGTTCCTCCCTCGGCGACCCTTCAATGGTTTGGGTAGCACCTCTCGAACAAAGAATTAACAGTATAGTTTTCAATACATTTTATCCTTCCGTATCTGCAGAAAACGCACCTGAAGTCCATATTGTAAACATAGTTGCTGAAACAGCCAACACATCGCAAATAAGATTAGACGGTAGCACTGTAACAGGATGGGAAACCGTAACA
>CAJOEG010000101.1:3966-15368 GCA_905233405.1 uncultured Bacteroidales bacterium
CAACTACTCTTTCGCACGAAAGGTCATCAGCCACTCTGCACATTCGATAACATCGACAGGAGGCAACGGCTTTATTGCTCACGTTTATGGGATTGGCAACGTTGTCTCTTACGCATATTCGGTAGGTTCAATGGCTACCAACCTTGCCGAGAGAATGTACATCAACGGAATCGGAAGTACAGAGGCAAACGTCGAAAATTCATTTTGCGAAAGCCAGGAAGTCTCATTCTCATCCGAAATCGACTACGACTACGACAACATAATATGGAACTTCGGAGACGGAACGACATACACAGGTAACGCAACCACACACACCTACCAGAACCAAGGCACATACACCGTCAATATGCAGGTCAACTCAAACGGAAGCGGATGCACCAGTTTCTCCAACTCAGTCAATTTCGACATAACAATCGGCAGAGTCTGGGACTGGGAAGTTACTTCAGAAGCCAACTATGGTGAAACAATAACCGTAGAAGGAGTAACATTCGTTGCACGACACGACACAACCATAATCCAAACTTACCCAAGCGTACTAACAGGTTGCGACAGCACTGTGACCCACAACGTCATAATCAGAACAATAGTAAACGACATCTACGCTGAAATCTGCGAAGGCGAAACTTACAATGAAAATGGATTCAGCGAATTGACAACAGGCACATACACACATACGACACACCTTGAAACCGGAATGGACAGCATCACCAACCTGTATTTAGTTGTAAGAGAAAATCCAATTGCCTCTATCACTGGCAACAACGCACTATGCAATGGTTCGGTAAACCTCGTAGCAAATGGCGGCGAAACTTACAGTTGGTCAAACAATGAAGGTACTTCTGGCATCACAATCACTGAGCCAGGTACATATACAGTAACAGTCACAAACGAATTCGGCTGTACTGCCACGGCAAGAAAACAAATTGCAAGGGAAATACAAATAAACGTCACATACGACCCTATACTCTGCAACAGCGGCACTACAGAAGTTACCGTAAGTGCACAATACGGAATTCCATCATATACAGGAGAACGCACCGAAACAGTAAGAGCAGGGACGAGGACATACAGAGTTACCGACTCGGAAGGCTGTACCGCACAAGCAACCATCAACATCACAGAACCAGAAACCATTACAAACGACAAAAACGAACCGGAAGCATATTGTAGCGTAGATTACGGAACTGTAACGATTACTCCACACGGGGGAGTCGGGTCGTATACAATATTGTGGGACGATGGTTCCAACAACTTTACAAACAACAATATAACACCCGGATCATTCCATACCTACACAATAACAGATGCCAACGGATGTACATTGACCGATTCGACAAAAATATCGCAGGAACCGCCAATCACCATCACTATAACACACGAAAACGTATCGTGCAACAATGGCATAAACGGTTCTATATCAGTAACCAATGTAAACAACGGTCACGAACCATACACATACAACTGGAATAACAACCAGACAGGTGCAACAGCCATTAACCTTGCCGCCGGCAACTATCAGGTTACAGTAACCGACGACCACGACTGTACGGCAACCGCCACAATATTAATAACACAACCCGAAGCACTCACGATTGAAGGCAGTGTGAAAAACGCAAGTTGCATTGGCGTGTGCGACGGCAGAATCGCAGTTGAAGCCAACGGAGGTACGCCTAGTTACTCATACAGATGGAGTAATGGCTATGATATGGCAGAGTTGACCGAATTGTGTGCCGACACCTACAACCTTACCGTAACTGACGCCAACGGTTGTTCAACAAATAGGTCTTATACTATAATTCAACCTACCCAGATGACAGCCAGTGCAACCGCAACCGACGTAACCTGCTATGCTGGAAACGACGGAATAATCACTGTAAATGCAACAGGAGGAACACCACCCTATTCGTATGCGCTCAATGAATTTATGTCGGAAAACTCTACATCCAACGTTATAACTCCAGTATCAGCAGGACATCATATAGTTTACATTAGGGATGCAAAGAACTGTATGGCTCGTACCGAAGCGATTATCGGAAGTCCAGAAAGACTTCTAGCCGAATACGAAATCGTAAACATAAGCTGCAAGGAAGCTGCTGACGGAGAAATACACGTTGCTGCAATCGGCGGACAACCACCTTACTACATCACAACAGATGCCATCGACAACCAGCCAATTGCAGACAATCCTGCAATTACGGGACTTAGGTCTGGATCTTACCACCTGATAGTGACAGACTCAACGGGATGTTCATATTCTCTAAAGAACATAAGGATACCAGAAAACATTAACGAATGTATTCACGTACCAAACGTATTTACCCCTAACGACGACGGCATAAACGATACTTGGGAAATCACACACATCGATATGTATCCCGATGCAAAAATCTTCGTGTACAACCGCTGGGGACAGAAAATGTATGAAGGCGACGGCACTTCCGAATACTGGAACGGCGAATACAGAGGCAAGAAAGTCCCTGCTGGAACATATTTTTATGTCGTAGCATTAGGTGAAGGGCACAACACGTATTCGGGACCATTATCAATATTGTACTAATTGACAACAAATTAAAATTATAATAAAAGATGAATAAGAAAGTGATTATTGCAATGCTCAGCTTCTTGCTTGCAACTACAGTTGTCTGGGCACAGGAAAAAGAAGAGAAAGAAGATGAAGGTTATGTATTCACCAATGTGAAGGAAATTCCTATTACTTCGGTAAAGGACCAGAACCGCGCCGGAACTTGCTGGTGCTATTCGGGACTTGGTTTCATCGAGGCAGAATTGCTCCGTATGGGAAAGGGAGAATACGACTTCTCGGAAATGTTCATAGTATCAAACACCTATATCGACCGCGCCCAGGCTGCTGTCCGCACTCACGGTGACGTTTCGTTCTCACAGGGCGGTTCGTTCTATGATGTATTATACGGTATGTCGCACTTCGGACTTGTTCCAGAAGAAGAAATGCGTCCGGGCGTTATGTACGGCGACACTTTGTCCGACCACACCGAACTTTCGGCTGTGTCGGAAGCTGTTGTAAAAGCTATCGCAAAGGGCGAACACAAGAAATTGCAGAAAGATACCGCAAACCAGACATTGTGGCTCAAGGCAATAAAAGCCATCCACGAGGTTTACCTTGGCAAGTGCCCAGAAAAGTTCAACTACAAGGGTCGCGAATACACCCCGATGTCATTCTACCAGTCACTCGGAATTAATCCAGACGACTATGTATCAATAACTTCATACACACACCACCCGTTCAACGAGAAGTTCGTCCTCGAAATTCAGGACAACTGGAGATGGTCACAGTGCTACAATGTCACCATCGACGAAATGATGAGAATTTTTGACAACGCCATCGAAAACGGCTACACTGTTGCTTGGGGTGCCGATGTAAGTGAACAGGGATTCAAGATTGGTACCCGCAAGGGATTCTGCGTATTGCCCGAAACCAATGCCGAAGCAGCCAGCATGAAGGGCAGCGATATGGCTCACTGGACAGGCATGAGCGCAAAGCAGATTGCCGACGAAGCAGCAAAGCACCCGACTCCACAGCGCTGGGTTACACAGGAAGAACGTCAGGCAGCATTCGACAACTGGGAAACTACCGACGACCACGGAATGGTTATCTATGGTACAGCAAAGGACCAGACTGGCAACGAATACTATATGGTAAAGAACAGCTGGGGCGAATACGGTGAATACAAAGGAATGTTCTACGCAAGCAAGGCCTACGTAAGATACAAAACCATGAACATCGTCGTTCACAAGGACGCTTTACCAAAGGACATTAAGAAGAACTTAGGCATCAAATAAGACATACTAAATAGAGAAAATGGAAAGCGAAGCCATGCGTTTCGCTTTTCCATTTTTTAGAAAACAAAGGACGGCATATTCTTGAAATCCGACACTTATGGAAGAACAGGTCAAGAAAAAGAAGAAAAGTAAAGGCAGAAAGGTTTTGAAAGGACTGCTCATAGCATTTGGAAGCCTCATTGGAATCATTGTGTTGCTTGTAGCATTTTCACCGTTAATACTGGAAACCTACATCAATTCCGAATCTGGCAACCGAAAAGTGAACGAAATCGCAGGCGACTACCTTAATGCCAAATTCGACTTGGGAAAAATAAACATCAAGGTATGGAAAAATATGCCAAACATTGAACTCGAACTTGTCAACAGCGAAATCATATCAAAAGCCATCAAGGACGACCTCACCGACACTCTTTTAAAATTTGACACACTACGTCTTTCCGTCAACATAATGGAATTTCTTAAAAACGATAGCATCATCGTCAACGAAGCCTACCTCTCCCACCCTATTGCCAACGCATACATGACCGCCGACGGCAAAGCCAACTGGGAGATTTACGAATCGGACACCACTCCAGACGAAGACACCTCATCGTTCGATTACAAAATCCGCGTAAAGAGACTTTTCATCGACAACCTAAAGGCAAACTACCACGACGAAGCCTCGCAGATGACAGCCTCGCTCGACTCTACCGACATAGAATTGTACGGTGAAGTTACCGCAGAAATAATTGACATAGCTACCGAACTGAAACTCAAGGCAGCATACGACGACGGCTCATCACAAATTCAAGCAAAAGTACATCCAACCACAATAACACTAAACGGTAATTTAACCGATGGAGAATACAAACTCGACACCGAATTCGGACTGCTTACTGCCGAATTCAGCGACAGCTCCTCAAGGACTGTGATAAACGTTGATACAATAGGAATCGGCGCACTGGCAAAAATCACCGACACTACCTACGACCTCGACACAAAACTAAACCTCCTGCTTTCGGAATACAACGACTCGTCAATGATATTCAATGATATACCTTTAGACGTAAAGCTTAAAGCATTAGCGAATTCCGACTTCAACAATTTCGACATCGACACATTAAGCATAACCAGCAACGACATATTTATAGGTGCATCAGGCTTGGCAGAAAATCTTGCCGACTCGTCGTGGAACACCGACCTCATCGTAGGCATTGATATTCCACACATCGACAACGTTCTGGAAATGATACCAAAAAGCCTTGTTGCCGAACTAAAGAAATACAGGATTTCGGGTGCCATGAACTTCAACGGCACAGCCAAAGGCACATACAAGGGAAATACCTACCCCAACGTGGATGCCAACATCGTGCTAAACAACATCAGGGCAATTGTACTGGAACAAAATGCTGAAGTGAAACTCGACATGGAAACCGACCTGAAATACAACTCGGAAAAGAAACAGGAATCGTACATAAATGTAAAGCGACTGATAGCCACTGTGGGAGAAACCTACTTCGACCTCAAGGGCAAGGCTAGCAACATACTTGGCGACCCATACGTCAACGCAAAGCTTAAATGCAATCTCAACCTCGACTATATTTCTTCGCTTTTCCCAATTGAAGACCTTACCTACAAGGGACAGCTTTCATCTGACATCGAAGCAAGATTCTCGCTTGCAAACCTGATGAAGATGAACTTTCCCAAAATATATATGCTTGGAAACGTAAACATAGAAAGGATATTGCTAAGGATTCCGTCAAAGAGATTTTTTGTTTTCGGGCAGAACGCAACCGCCGACCTTGGCATAAACTCAATGAAATCGCGCCGTTCTGAAAGGCTACAGCTCAGCAGCGCACGAATAAATGTAGATACTGTACGAGTAACATCGCCACGCACAATTGAGGCAAGAGTCTCAAAACTAAACCTTTATGCAAATGTAGAAGAACCTATAAACGATGTACCTCACCTTTTGGTTTCGGGAAGAATGAAAGGAATGGAGGCCATTGTCGCCGACACGATGTTCATTCAAGGCAAAACCGGCAGAATATCGCTTGCAATACGGCCAGACACCACCGATGCACTAATTCCTGCACTCAGGGCTTCGCTCGGACTTGACTCTATTGTCTATTATGAACCAACTGCCGGCCTCGACTCAACAAGGATTGTGCTGAACGGAAAGCCAAGAGTCCGCAGATTTACACGTGTAAACGGAGAACGTGTTGAAATAGACCAGTCAACGAGGAAATCAATAAACACCGATTCGCTAATCAGCCTATGCACAGGCATAGAAGACGCAGAAAGCGCACTCCGACGGTTTAAGTTTGACGGAAAAATATATGCAAAAGCTGTACGGTATATGACGCCCTACCTCGACTTAAAAATGGGAACAAGGAGACTTGACGTAACATTTACCGACGATACACTACACCTCAACAACCTAATGCTAAGAATGGGACGGTCAATCTTGAAGGTAGATGGACGCGTTGACAATATGCGTCGTGCATTCCTGCGCGGACGAACACTCTCCGCCGACCTCAATATAAAATCCAAGAATCTAGACATCAACGAAATGCTGTATGCAAACTATGTAGGTTCGCAACAAAGGCAACAGGACGAAGAAGCCAAAAAGTACGCAAAAGCCAGTATGCAGCAATTATCTACGCAAAGGACAAGGACCTCAACGCCAAACAATATCAACGATTCTGTAAGAGCCCATTATGTTGATTCATTGAGAAAAGCATACAGCCGAAAAGATTTAAGCCAAATATACAACGAACGCATGGGCAGGATGAAAGAAATGATGGATCGCGCCCACAAGGAAGAACTAGCAAACACATCCGACTCAGAAGTAAACGACACGACCGAACCAGAATACGATACAGTACCTATGACACTGATTCAAGTACCTGCAAACCTGGACTGCAAGATAAACGTAAACCTTGATACTGTAAAGTTTGCAGGACTAAAGATGAATGCCTTTAACGGAGATATAACAGTTCAGAACAGCACATTGTCAATAAAGGACATGATGACTACAAGTAATGTTGGCGACTTGAAACTCAATGCCATATACAGTTGTAACAATCCCGACACAGCCAAAGCTGGACTCGACTTAATCGGCACAAGCATAACCGTTGAAAATCTATTAACTGCATTCCCTATGATTGACTCCATACTACCAATGTTGAGTTCGTTCGAAGGCAAACTGGACTGCGAATTGTCGGCAATAACCAACCTCGACAAAGAAATGGAGCCTATACTGCCTTCCTTGCAAACAGCTTGTCACATCAACGGCAAAAACCTTGTGCTACTCGATGGAGAAACATTCACCACAGTAGCGAAGTACTTGATGTTCAAGAAAAAGACCAAGAACGTAATTGACAATATGTCTGTTGAATTTACCATTGATAGAAATATGCTCAGCGTTTACCCCTTCACTCTGTCAATGGACAAGTACAAGGTTGCCGTAAGCGGAAAGATGGATTTCAACTTCAAGTATTTCTTCCATATTTCAGTGTTAGAACCCAAAGGCTTACCCATACCTCTCGGCATAAACGTTCAGACCAAAGAGCCGAAGAAAAGCAAGAAAGACAAGGATAAAGAGGACGAAGAGGAAGGCGAACTCGCTGAAGAGACAGATGATTTCCAATTCCGTCTTGTAAAACCAATGTACAAGGATGAAAAATCAATTGCACAGTCTATAAACCTTGTCAATAAGTCGGGATTAGGCAGAATTTCTCTTCAGCAAAACCTCCGCAAAGCAATTCAGAATATAATTGAAAACTACGACGATAAGAAGGAATAAATTCTAAATAGAAACAAGACAAAACTAAAACAAAGGACTGACTTCTTTCGGAAATCAGTCCATTTTTTGTTTCATTCAAAATATTTATCAGACACTAATAATAAAAAACCGATTTTTTTGTGTGTGAATTTGAAAATTAAGTTTAAATTTGCACTAATATTCTTTTGATGAGAAGTTTTGTGTCATTCATATTAGCAATGTCTCTGTGTGTGCTGTCGTATGCAGGCAATGGCGGTAGTATGTTTTTTATGCACGAAACTTCTGCTGTGCCTGATACTGGCAGGATGGTCGGCGAGAAACGGAAATAAAGTATGGATGGCAGAGAATCTGCGTTATTCAAAGGATTTTGTTGTTGGTACGGCAAAAAGTAACAAACCTCAGATCTATTATCCTAATGGAAACCAAAAGAATGTGCAGGACTTCGGTTATCTTTACAACTGGTATGCTGCCGAAAATGCTTGTCCTAATGGATGGCATTTGCCTACAAATTCTGATTGGAAACAACTGAAAAATGCTGTATCTGGCGATAATGTCGGTTCTCAACTTGCTGCACGTCCTGATTTGTGGAACGATGGAACACTTGAAAGAAATTCTTCGTTTGGCAGGTCCGGCTTTTCGGTACTCCCTGCTGGAAGTTTCGACGGAAAGGCATACGGCAACTTCGGTTCTTTTGCTTATTTCTGGTCGTCGACCGAATATGAATACTATAGTGGAAACGCATATTATCGATACATATATTATAATTATGGTGGTGTCGTATCGAACTACAGCAGCAAGGGCGACGGATTTTCGGTGCGTTGCGTAAAGGATTAGTTTGTTGAAAAAGATACAAGAAAGGCGGATTTCTCCGCCTTTTTGTTTTATGAGGTATTGGTGTGAGGTTATTTCTTCAGCAAATCGACACTGCGTTCAACGAACTTACTTAGCGATTCGCCCTTTAGCAGATTGTTTGCAAGCAGTGCGAGGTCGAACAACTGGCTTACAATCTTCTGGCTCTTGCCGTATTCCTTGTACAAGTCTCTGCGCTTGTCGTCGTTCTCGTTAATCTGCTTGCGCAAATCGTCAAGACGATTCTTGTCCTCAACAGGCTTTTCGTCCTCGGTCTTGTACTGCTTCATCTTTTCGTCAAGTGCGTCCTTTTCTGCTTTCAACTTGTCGGCTTCGGCGTTGATTTCGTTGCGTTTGTCGGCGGTTGCCTTCTCCAAGTCCTTGCTTATGCCAACGATAAGCGGATGGTTGGTGTTGACGATAACCTTGTAGTCGTCGGGCATATCGCGGTAGAAGTTTGTTCCGCCACTGAAAGCCGACATATCCTTCATACGACGCATAAATTCTTCGCGAACAATCACAACAGGCATATCTTCTGGTGACATACTGTCGCTGACGACGTAGAAACGCTTGTCTTCTGGAGTTACGCCCTGGAATGCCCATTTGATGTCGTCCTGCTCGTTGGCGCCGAGAACAGACTCAATCTTTTCTTCCTTGCGGATAAGGTTGTCAATGATGTCGGAATCGACACGGACAAAATGGCATTCGCCAAACTTTTGTTCAAGGAAATTGATGAAGTGAATGTCAAGTTGACCGTCCATTAGAAGCACGTCGTAGCCTTTGCCCTTGGCAGCCTGAATGTACGAATACTGGTCTTCGACATCGGTTGCATAAAGGTAAACGAGTTGTTTGTCCTTGTCGGTCTGTTCGGGTTCAATCTTTTTCTTGTATTCCTCGAAGGTGAAGTATTTGCCTTCGGTATTCTTGATAAGTGCGAACTTTTCTGCCTTTTCGTAGAACTTTTCGTCCGACATCATACCGAACTCGATGAACAACTTTATGTCGTCCCATTTCTTTTCGAACTCGCTGCGGTCGTTCTTGAAAATCTCGGCAAGACGGTCACCGACCTTCTTGGTAATGTGGCTAGAAATCTTCTTTACATTGGAATCGCTCTGCAGGTAACTTCTCGAAACGTTTAGTGGAATGTCTGGTGAATCGAGTACACCGTGCAACAACATAAGGTATTCAGGAACAATGCCTTCTACAGAATCGGTAACGAAAACCTGATTGCAGTACAACTGAATCTTGTTCTTGTTTACATCGAGGTTCGACTTAATTTTCGGGAAGTAGAGGATACCTGTTAGGTTGAATGGGTAATCGACATTCAAGTGGATGTAAAACAGTGGTTCTTCGAAGTTCATCGGGTAAAGTTCGTGGTAGAACTTCATATAGTCGTCTTCCTTGAGGTCTGCTGGTTTCTTCTTCCAAGCGGGATTTGTATTGTTGATGATGTTGTCTTCGGCGGTTTCCTGCTCTTTGCCGTCCTTCCATTCCTTTTTCTTTCCGAAAACTATTGGAACAGGCAGGAATTTGCAGTATTTATCGAGCATTTCCTTGATTCTGTTCTCTTCGAGGAATTCTGCCGATTCGTCATCGATGTGCAGGATGATGTCGGTACCGATTTCTGGCTTTTCGGTTTCTTCGAGAGTGTATTCGGGGTCGCCGTTGCATTCCCAGCGAACTGCCTGAGCACCATCGCGGTACGACTTGGTGATGATTTCGACCTTTTCGGAAACCATAAACGACGAGTAGAAACCGAGACCGAAATGACCGATGATTGAATTTGCAATGTCCTTGTACTTGTCGAGGAAGTCGCCTGCCCCCGAGAATGCAATCTGGTTGATGTACTTGTCAACTTCTTCGGCGGTCATACCTATGCCGTTGTCGCTGACGGTGATGGTCTTTGCCTCCTTGTTTACCGATACCTTTACTTTAATGTCGTCGGTATTGCCGCTGTATTCACCCGACTGCGACAAGGTTTTAAGTTTCTGACTTGCATCTACTGCGTTGGATACCAATTCCCTGAGGAAAATTTCGTGGTCTGAGTATAAGAACTTCTTTATTACTGGGAAGATGTTTTCGGTGGTAACACCTATATTTCCTTTGTTTGCCATAATCTATAGTTTTTTAGTTTGCGCTTGCATTTCTCAAATGTTATGCCATCAGGGAAAAGGTGACAATTTGGCAGAAAGGAGGGGAAAAAAGGCTTAAAGGCCAACAATCTCACAGTCTTGCATACAGACTGATGGACTGGTCTTCTGCCACAAAGACCTTGAACTTTAAACTGTTGAACATTGAACTCATAAACGGTGTAGCCAATCAAACGTAAAACATTCAAACGGCGCAGCCAATCAAACCCGGAAACAGCGCAGCCATTCGTCCTAACTTATTATTGATGCTACCACTATTTGAATGATTGTCAGAGTAACAACTATTACTGCGATAATCAGTGCGATATGTAAGTTGCGTTTGCTTTTCTTCAGTTCGTAGCGGCATACTATTCGGTTGATTGTGGGAGATAGTTTGAAGTACAGCATTTTGTCGTTCTTGACGAATGCGTCGGGACGCAGGTCGCTTGACGAAAGTTTCAGTTCGCGGTTGTCGCCGTCGGTAAGCACAATTACGGAAGTTTCCTTGTCGATGTTCTTTATCATAGGCAGGATTTCAACGACCGATTTTGTGTTAAGTCCGTGACTTATAATCATATCGTTTATGATTACGACGGATAGGCTGTTCTCGTTTTTTCCACGCATATCCGAAAGGAACTTTTGTACCGACGAGAATGTGTATAGCGTATAACTGCGGTCTAGGGAAAAATTGCTTTTGACATCCTGAAGAAACAGCGGGTCATTGTCAACAACATATATGTCAATCTCCTTTGTGTTTTTCATAGGTTAGAAATCGTGAGAAGCACCGTGGCGTTTTATCCTGTTGACAATAGGGTTTTTCTGGTAGTTTATTGCTATTTCGG
>CAJOEG010000102.1:0-4695 GCA_905233405.1 uncultured Bacteroidales bacterium
CTGTGACAAGAAATTCAAGGTTTACGAAGGTTGGAAGAACGTTTCGGAAATCGACCTTGCCAATCCGCAGAGTACAATTGCTGGAGGAAAGGACAAGTACATCGTACAGGTGAAGTACCGCAAGGGAGGCAGCGAGGATTTTGCCGACCAGTCGTCAACAACAACGGCTAACGTGATAATTATCAACGTTGGTACTAAGGTTGATGGGGTAGGTGAGAAAATTGCTACGTTTTGCTATCCATCGTCGAAATACGAGTTTGAGGTTGCCGGCGACCTTTCTGCTGAGCGCACGTACAACCTTCCGCTCCACGAATATCCTATTTTCGTAAACACTTATGGAATTCCGAGAGGCTTCGATGCTGCAAAGAACTTGCATCAACTTGAGGTTCATTGGGATGCACTTTATATGAACAAGGCAATCTTTGAGTATTTCCAGAAAAAGGGTGCAATGATTACCCCGCAGGAAAAGTCGATGATGACAAAGGCTGCCTACAATGCAGGACGTTGCTGTTGCATAATGGGAATGTACCATAGGGCTTTGCAGTACCTTGCTTTTGTTTCGAGAAATTCATCTGGTGAGAATTATGCTATGACAAGCAATATGAAGTTTGCCGAATGCCTTGATAAGTTGAATTTGGACAATTCGGATGTGTACGACAAGATGATTCTTGCGCATCAGAACAACCCGAAGATGGATGCAAGAGACCATGATATGGTGATAAAGGCTTGCATAGCCCGTGGCGAAATTTATGCCGCACAGAAGAAGGTCGATAAGGCTAAGGAATGCTACCAGAAGGCGACTACGATTGACACGGCAAAGAGATACACTGCTAAGATTTCGGAGTGCATGGACAAGTTGAACAAAATGTCGAACTAAAAAATGCTAACAATGAAGAAGTTATATATAATTTTCTGCTTTTCGCTAGTTTGCGCTTTTGCAAGTGCGCAGAAATATGATGCGGTTGACAAGTACTGGCTTCCGCAGGAATGTTCGTTCAATATGCAGGACGCTTCGTTGCGCTTTGCCGCCAATGCTTCAAAGAACGTAACACTTGGCGAGGTATTAGATGTTTTGTTCAAGGGTAAAAGTCTACAACTGAGCAAGATGTCGTTGCTTAGTCAGTCGAAGGTTACGACAGCGGAAACAGCCGATGATATTCGCAAATTCGACCTGCTTTCACCTGTGAAGGTGGTGTCGGGCGGTGATATTCGATTTGATATTGCCGACTATATGATTGTTATTGAAGGTACTATGGCCGGAAAGCCTTTCGGCAACATTGTGTTTTATGTGTGCAATGCTTCGGGAGCTGCCGGCAAGTCGATGTACAGGAATGTTACAGTAATGTCCGATATGTTTGTAAAGTGCTACTCGACAAAGAATTTCCTTGTTGCCTACGACTATCAGGACAGGGCAGAGGCTGAGAAGAAATTCAACGAGATTTGCGCACCCATACTTGCCAAGCAGAACGAATCTACCGAAGGTTTCAGCGAGTCGGATTTTACAATTCTCGAACACCGCAATGCTAGTTTGCTTTACAGTCAGGGACAGAACTATACCGAATTCGACCAGAACCGCGACGCAATCGCTGCCTTTGGTGGTGCATACAGACGTTTGGTTGCAGAACTCAAGCAGAAGGGCTACAACGATGTCGAAAAGAAACGTTTTTCTATGATTCTCGCATCTGAGATAGCAAAGAACTACATAAAGATTGGAAAGCCAGAGCAGGCATACCAGTATATGTATCACGCACATAATATGGGACGCGAACTCAATGAGTACAAGTATGCGCTCGATTATGTGAAGTCGCTGAACAGTTACGAAAAGGGCGTTTATGCCTCAAAGTTGGCTGCAGAAATGAAGTCTAAGGGCTTGGACGTAAGCGATGCCAACACCTATAAGACTATGAATGCGATAAAGTAAATTGGATTTTTGTGGTTTTATATAGGAATGTGGTATATGAGTAATATGCCGCATTTTTTTTGCACTATGCTAAAATTTTGATAGATATTATTAGGTTTTTTGGGGTAAAAAAAATATTTTTGCTTCTCATTTTTTATTAACAATTTTCAATTAAGATGAAAGAAAATAGAGGCAGTTTTTCTGGAAAATTAGGTGTGGTCGCTGTCGCGGCAGGTTCGGCTGTCGGACTTGGTAATATCTGGCGTTTCCCATACATAGCAGGCGAAAATGGTGGCGGTGCATTCCTGATTGTATATCTGATATTCGTATTTCTAATAGGTGTACCTGTAATGCTTTCCGAATTTGCCATCGGTCGTAGGGCTGGGTGCAATGCTTACGGAACTTTCAAGCGTCTGTCGCCCAAAAGCGGTTGGTGGCTTGTTGGACTGATGGGTATTATTGCCGCCGTGATGATTTTCTCGTTCTATGGCACAGTGGCCGGCTGGACGC
This sequence comes from uncultured Bacteroidales bacterium, assembly GCA_905233405.1. Lineage (GTDB taxonomy): Bacteria > Bacteroidota > Bacteroidia > Bacteroidales > ML635J-15 > Bact-19. The sequence continues at coordinate 2,411 of CAJOEG010000102.1, forward strand.
TCGAATATGTGAAGAAGTCAATTTGCAATGATTTTGCTGGTCAGGATGTTGCGGCATTGGCACAGACTTTCGGCGACTTCACATCACAGCCACTAATGCCTACTGTCTGGATGATTATATTTGTCGCACTGACATCGCTGGTGATACTTTTCGGTGTAGAAAAGGGCATCGAGAAGGTCAGCAAGGTGCTTATGCCTATACTTCTTGTGCTGATAATCGCCATCTGCGTGCGTGCTGTCACCTTACCAAATGCCTCGAAGGGTCTGGAATTCCTGTTCAAGCCCGACTGGAACAGTCTGACATTCAAGGGAGTGCTTATGGCACTCGGACAGGCGGCATTCTCGCTCAGCATAGGTATGGGAACGATGATAACCTACGGTTCGTACATAAGGAAAGATACACCGCTGGCTTCCACGGCGATAGAAATTGCAACCTGCGATACGGTTGTGGCCTTGCTAGGAGCCATCATGGTTTTCCCGACCTTGGCTTTTCTTGGCGCAGAATCGGCTGGCGGACCTGGGTTGGTTTTCATAACCTTGCCTGCGATATTCCAGGCAATGCCGGGTGGATACATCTTTGCAATACTTTTCTTCCTTTTGCTATCCGTTGCAGCTTTGACAAGCACAATTTCACTCCTCGAAGTGCCAGTGGCATTCCTTGTCGATGAGTTCAAGATGAGCCGAAAGAAGGCAACTTTGCTCTCGTCGTCGGTGATTATATTTTTAGGTGTGTTCTGCACGCTGTCCTTCGGTTTGCTGAGCGACTTTACAATTTTCGGCAATACAATCTTCGATTTGTTCGACTATACCACCGCCAATATTATGCTGACCTTCGGTGCATTGCTCATTGTGATTTATGTGGGCTGGTTCTTTGGCAGGAAAAATTTCATCGAGGAACTTACCGCTGGCGGAAAAGGCAATCTTAAGTTGGCAAAATTCATTTCGATACTGGTAAAATTTGTTGCCCCTGTGGGAATCGGCTTGGTGGCAATTGGTTCGCTGGTGATTGGGGGAATTGTGTAGAAATGCTGATTTATGCCTGACGGAAATCATTGGAATCAATATCGCAGAATAACAACTCGCGCATTATGGCATAATTATAATGGCGGGATGTATTTTATAACAATTTGTACTAAGGATAAGGAAAATTATTTTGGCGAAATAACCGATGGTGTAATGAATTTGTCTGAAGTCGGAAAATGTTTACAAGAACAAATTACCAAAACACCAGAAATTCGAGCAGATATGAATGTAGAAATACCATTGTTCGTAATAATGCCTAACCATGTGCATTTGATAATAATAATTGGCGAAAATCAATATAATACGGAAATCTGTAGCGACGCAATGCATTGCGCCGCTACAAATGACGAACCAATAAATAAATTTGCACCCCAATCAAAAAATCTTGCCTCTGTAATTCGTGGAATAAAAATATCAACAACAACATTTGCTCGCAAAAATGCCATTCCTTTCGGATGGCAATCCCGATTTTACGACCACATTATACGCGATTCTGCCGAAATGAACAACATTGCCGAATACATTGAAAACAATATTGCACAATGGGAATGTGATTCGGACGAAAAAATCTAAAATCATTAGCGCGTTTGCATAAAACATTTTATATTTGTATTTCGGCAAAGAGAGAAATTGCTGATGATATGTTCTCTGGCAGAAATATTAAAAAAAATGGAGAAAAATTTAGATTCATATACAAGAGAGAAACTGACAATCAATATGTTGGTGGCGACTGCGTTTTCGCTGTTGATATTTGTGCTGGCGTTTGCTGTTTTTATCGGTGCGTACTATCTTATTTATGGTATGGAAGGTATTGAGGTTGTTCGTAATGCATCTTGGATACAGGAACTTGTGTTTTTGTTAGTGCTGGTTGCTGGTGTGGTGCTTCACGAATTGGTTCACGGAATATGCTGGTCTCAATGTGTTGATGGCGGTTGGAAGATGATAAAATTCGGCGTTATGTGGAAAAGCCTTTCTCCTTATTGCCATTGCAGTGAGCCAATGAAGGTGCGCAACTACAAATTCGGAGCGTTGGCACCATTGTTTGTCGTCGGAGTCTTCCCTGCTGTAATATCTTTATTAGTAGGTAGTTTTGGCCTTTTGCTGTTTGGAGCAATGTTTATTGCTGGTGCTGCGGGCGACATTATGGTTGTCTGGACTTTGCGCCACACAAAAGCCGACGATTATGTTGAAGACCATCCCAGTGAAGCTGGGTGCTGGATTTATCGTGAAAAAAACTAAAATCATTAGCAAGTTTCTATAAAA
>CAJOEG010000102.1:4713-10652 GCA_905233405.1 uncultured Bacteroidales bacterium
ACTCAATGACAGGATTCGGAAGGGAACTTCTGGAATACAACGGAAAAAAGATTACGATAGATATTAGAACCCTGAATTCCAAATCGGCGGACATTTCCACCCGTCTGCCAAACCAATACAAGGAAAAGGACATCGACATCCGCCGTATGCTTTCGCAGGGATTGCAGCGCGGAAAGATTGATTTTACAATAACGGTTGAAAATGAGCAGAATGTGAACCCCATTAATTCCGCAGCCGTGATTGCCGCCTACAAGTCGTTCGCCGACGACTGCCGCAAAAACAATGTGCCGATTTCCGAAACCGACAATAGCCTGCTGTCGTCATTGATCCGTATGCCCGAACTTCAGTTGAATGGTAGCGACGAACTTACCGAAGAGGAATGGGCTGCCGTTGAGTCGGCAATACAGAAGTCTATTGACCGCTGCTGCGAGTACCGCAAGGAGGAAGGTCGCATTCTCGAAAAGGATGTGCTGTCAAAGATTGATTCCATACTTTCGCTTCTAGGACGCGTGCCGCAGTACGAAGCCGAACGCATTTCTGTCATCAAGGACAAGATCCGTCAGTCACTCAACGAGTTGAATCTCAACGATTCGAACAGCGAAAACCGCTACGAGCAGGAAATCATCTACTATCTTGAAAAACTTGACATCAACGAGGAGAAAGTCCGTCTGCGCAAGCACTGTGAGTATTTTATCGAGACGGCAAAATCGGAAGATGCTGCTGGACGTAAACTTGGATTCATCGCTCAGGAGATGGGACGCGAGATAAACACACTCGGTTCGAAGGCTCACCACGCTGAAATGCAGAAGATAGTGGTAATGATGAAAGATGAACTGGAAAAAATTAAGGAACAATCGCTAAATATTTTGTAATGAAGCCAAAAGTCGTAATATTTTCAGCACCGAGCGGTGCAGGCAAAACCACAGTTGTGAAGCATTTGCTGGCTATGCCCGAGTTTAACTTGAGTTTTTCAATTTCGGCTTGTTCGCGCAAGAAGCGTGAAGGCGAAGTCGATGGCAAGGACTATTATTTCTTGTCGGCTGACGAGTTCCGCAAGAAAATAGAGAACAACGATTTCCTTGAGTGGGAGGAGGTTTATGCCGACCATTTCTACGGAAGCCTTAAGTCGGAAGTTGACAGACTGACTGCTGCCGGCAAGAATGTTGTTTTTGATGTCGATGTAAAGGGCGGACTGAACATTAAGAAATATTATGGCGAAAATGCTCTGGCTGTGTTCGTTATGCCTCCATCAGTCGAAGTTTTGGAAAAGCGTCTCCGCGACCGTTCCACCGACAGTGAGGAAGCCATCCGCACCCGTATCGACAAGGCCGTTTACGAACTTTCGTTTGCCGAAAAGTTTGATGTCGTGCTCGTGAACGACAAATTAGACGAAACTTTCGCCAAGGCAGAAAAGCTGATTGGGGATTTTCTGAAGAAATAGTTGCTACAATAAAAAAGGAAGGGTGACCTTCCTTTTTTATTGTTTAAAAATTAGTAATTATTCGGCTAATTTGTTAAGTGCATCCATCATCTTTAACATGCAATCCAAGTCCATGTTTTCATTTTCAAGAACCTTGTTGAACTTTTCTTCTGCATTGCCTTCGAAATCGGTTTTGCCCTTCCAACCTTCTACGATTTTTGTAGCTTCTTCGCAGTTGCCAGCGTTAATAGCGTCTTCTACTTTTTGTACGTCAGCTTCTGTAACCTTGCTGCCACAGCTTGTCATTGCAAAGCACGATGCAAATGCAATCATTCCGATAAATAATAATTTCTTCATCTTATAATTTTTTAAAATTAAAGGGGCAAAATCAATGATTGAAGCAGATGCCCCATATTATCCACTTCAACGTGGCAAAGATAATACAATTTCGTATAGAATGAAAAGATTTTCTGATGAATGTTTTCGATGAAAAAAATAGGAAACATTTTATCTGTTTTCTACAACTGAAAACTATTTCTTAAATTTGTACCCTAAATATTTTGAGATGGACGAATACATTGTTTCTGCCAGAAAATACCGTCCCGATACCTTTGAAATGGTTGTGGGACAGGATACTATTACGCAAACTCTGAAGAATTCCATAAAGAACAACCAGCTCGGTCAGGCTTATCTTTTTTGCGGTCCGCGTGGCGTTGGTAAGACTACTTGCGCGAGAATTTTCGCAAAGACCATAAACTGCAGCAATCCTACGCCCGACCACGAGCCTTGCAATGAGTGCGAGTCGTGCCGTGCATTTATCGAGTCACGGTCGTTCAATATTCACGAACTTGATGCCGCTTCAAACAATTCGGTGGAAGACATCCGCGCCCTTATTGACCAGGTGCGCATACCGCCGCAGCTCGGTTCGTACAGCGTGTATATCATCGACGAAGTTCACATGTTGTCGCAGGCTGCTTTCAACGCATTCCTGAAGACGCTTGAGGAACCGCCAAAGCACGCTATTTTCATTCTTGCAACAACAGAAAAGCACAAGATTTTGCCGACTATTCTTTCGCGTTGCCAGATTTTCGATTTCAACCGTATTAGCGTCGAGGACATACGCAAGCAACTGGAGTATGTGGCAAAGCAGGAAGGCATTGAGGCTGAGTCGGATGCGTTGCATGTGATAGCGCAGAAAGCCGACGGCGCTATGCGTGACGCACTTTCAATATTCGACCAGATAGTAAGTTTCTGCGGACGGAATATAACTTATCAGGATACAATCAAGAACTTGAATGTGCTTGATTATGAGATATATTTCAAGATTACCGATGCATTATTGGCTGGCAATTACGCCGAGGCTCTTAACATTTTCGACGACGTGTTGAAGAAAGGTTTTGAAGGCGGATATTTTATAAACGGTCTTGCTTCGCATTACCGCGATTTGCTAGTTTGCAAGGATCCCAATACGATAAATTTGATTGAGGTCGGCGACAAGACCAAGGAAAAATACCTTCAGTTTGCGCAGAAATGTTCGGTACCGTTCCTGTTCAATGCAATACAGATTGCAAACTCCTGCGATATGAGTTACAGGACATCGCAGAACAAGAGGCTTCTAGTGGAGTTGTCGTTGCTCAAGATTTGCAACATATCATCGTCGGTATTTGCACTTCCGCAGCAGCAGACACCGAAAACTCAGGTTGCTCAACTACAGCCACAACCAGTTGTGTCAAAGCCTGTTGTGGCAGAACAGAAGCCTGCTCCAGCACCAGTCGCTCCAAAGCCAGTACTGCCAGAGCAACCCAAACCGCAACCCACTAACAATGAACTGCAGAATGATGGAACAAAGGCTGGTTTGCTAAACAAGATTGTAGGTCTTGGCGGAACGCCCACTGCTTCCAATGCAGAAAAAAACACTCAAGTTGCAACTTCTACGGCAAACTGGGGCAATAAGGATTTTTCCAGTTCCGATGTGACGGAGGCTTGGTTGGCTTTCGTGGCGGAAAAATGTCCTGCAGGAACACGTTGGAACAGTTATTTTAGAAATCATATTCCCGAAGTTGACGAATCGGGAGCATACGTTCTGAAGGTTGAAGATTCTTCCATGCAGACACGTTTGCTTGAGAGGAAGGAAGTGATACTGAACTTTGTACGCATGAAACTCGACAATGGCAGTTTCAATTTCAATTTTGTAGTTGACGAAAACCTTGTAGAGAAGAGCAACGAGGTGGCAAAGACAACTTCGGAGCGTCTCGACGAACTCAAGAAAAACAATCCTGAGGTTGCCGGAATGTTAAGCGACGGCGATTTTACGCAGGTATAAGTCATTGATGGCTGTGAGTTTTGCTGGTATAGCCGATTTTTTCAAGTACTGTCTGAAACGGACGGCATCATCGTGCTGGATTCTTTTCAAGCTGATGATTCCAGTTTCCATTGTGATTCGTCTGATTCAGGAATTTGGCGTTCTGCCGTATATCAGCGGTGTGCTCGAACCTGTGATGGGCATTGTGGGTTTGCCAGCCGAGACCGCAATAGTGTGGCTTTCGGCGATGGTCGTCAACATTTATGGCGGACTTTTGTCGCTGTTTTCGATTTATCCCTCACTAAGTGAACCGCTTACGCATTCTCAGCTTACCATTCTGCTTACGATGGTCCTTTTGGCGCATACGATTCCCGTAGAAGTCGGCATTGCAAAGAAAACTGGCGTAAAATTCTGGATAATGTTCCTCATTCGTTTTCTTGGTGCGATTGCGATAGGAGCAATATTAAATGGTATATATTCGCTCACGGGAACATTGCAGGAAACTGTTGAAATGCCGGAATTTCTTGTCCCTGGACATCTCGGTTGGGGTGAGTGGGCGTTGAACGAACTGAAGAACTACGGACTTATAATCGCTGTGATTTTTGCTCTTGTGATGTTTGTGCATTTGCTCGAAGTCATTGGTTTTATGAAGTTTATAAACCGGATGTTCCTGCCTTTGCTTGGTTGGCTTGGCATAAGCGAGCGTATGTTACCGCTGACGGTCATCGGTATGACAATGGGGCTTGCCTACGGTGGCGGACTTATTGTTGACGAGGGCAGGAAGGAGGGTGTGAAGCCAAAGGATATTTTCTTCGCAATGACGCTAATGGGCTTGTTCCATAGCATTTTCGAGGATACCATATTAATTATAGGTGCAGGAGGGCACTGGACAGGTGTGATACTTGTGCGTGCTATTTTTGCCTTTGCTGTGACATTTGCTTTTGTATTGATTACCAAAAGATTGGATGATAAAAAGTTTGCGCGGATGTTTATGACAAAGGAATTTAGGAAAAGGGAAAATAGCGGAGATGGTATCGTGATGAATAGAAAATAAAAATTACGAATGACATTACGCTTTGCAGTTGCCAGAACAGTTGCTGCATTCGGAGAGTTTTGTCTTTAGCCTTTTCTTCTTTTGCCTTCCAAACGGCGTCAGCCATCAAACAGCGCAGCGAGAAACTTTGAAACGGCTTCAGCCATTGAAACCGCGTAGCGAGAAACTTTGAACGGCACAGCCCTCAACGAAGTTAAACGCCGCAGTCATTCAACTGGCTTTAGACCTGCTTTCGCCAAATAATTTTTCCCCATTTCCATTTTTCTCACTACTTTTCCTCTAAAGAAAAAAATGCAACATATTGATTATCAATGATGAGTTTTTCTTTATTATACTGGCATAAAAATCAGAATTTTTATGTAAGTTTGCCCAACAATTGAATTAATAGGTAACGCAAATGGACGCTTCCAACGAAATAATACTCTACAGCCAGATGATGCTGTGAAAATAGAAGTAAGGCTTGATGCCGAAACGGTCTGGTTAAGTTTAAATCAGATGTCAGAGTTGTTTGATAGGGATAAGTCGGTAATATCCAGGCATATATCGGCAATATACAATGAAGGCGAGTTGGATAGGAATTCAACTGTTGCAAAAAATGCAACAGTTCAAATTGAAAATGGGCGTTCAGTTATCAGGCAGATTGACTACTACAATCTTGATGTAATAATTTCGGTAGGCTACAGGGTAAAATCAGTACGTGGTACAAGATTCCGCCAGTGGGCTAACCGTGTTTTAAAGGAATATCTGCTTAGGGGCTATTCGATAAACCAGAGGTTCGAGCGTTTGGAACGGCGTGTCGCTGAAACAGAGAACAAGATAGAATTTTTTGTATATACATCCCTGCCGCCTGTAGAGGGGGTATTCTTCGACGGAAAGATATTTGACGCCTATAAGTTTGCCAGCGACCTGATACGCAGTGCAAAGGAACGGATTATCCTGATTGACAACTATGTTGACGATACCGTCCTGCAGATGCTTGATAAGCGGCAGGACAATGTTGCGGCAAGCATATATACGAAGGAAATAAATGCAAACCTAAAACTTGATGTTCAAAAGCACAACGTGCAATACAGACCTATTGACATTCACCAATTTGCCGATTCGCACGACCGTTTCCTGCTTATCGACGACAATGTGTATCTCATTGGCGCATCGCTCAAGGA
>CAJOEG010000103.1 GCA_905233405.1 uncultured Bacteroidales bacterium
CTTTGAATGTAAACCGTCGATTTTTCGGGGTCGATGCCGCTGGCAAGGTATTCCACCAGCACCTGACGCACATTGCGATGCATTTCCTCGGTGGCAGGGTGAGTGGTAAGTGCGTGATAGTCGGCTATGAAGAAATAGCAGTTGTTGCCTTCCTGCATCCTTACAAAGTTCCTTACTGCTCCAAGGTAGTTGCCCAAATGGAGATTTCCCGTTGACCTGATTCCACTTAATACTGTATCCATAGTTGTAATTAGTTATTGTTTATGATAAAGACCGATAATCTCGCCAATCCTTAACGTCATTCCACAAAGCAGAACGAACAGGAGCAGGAACGAGCCTTATGAGTTCGCTTATGCGGAATCTCCATTGTGTACTAATGGGAGATTTCGGATAGTCGTCTTCACACAGCTCAACGTTCCGTATCGCTGGTTCAGTCAGACTTCCGAAATGACAGTCTCTTTTAGCATATATATCAGTCATAAATTATATCGTTGTTTATTTCTTTGGCGAAAGAATCTCGTTGTACCTCTTTTCGTCCTTCAATATCTCAATCGCCGTCTTAACTTCCTCATCGTAGTTAATGCTGAACATTATGCTGCCCTTCTCGTAGAAGTATCTTGGCATTATGTAACTTACAATCCATTTTACCACTTCATCCTTGTAACGTTCCAAGTCCCTGTCCTTGTCCTGTTTCAGTTTCGAAAGCAAAGTTTCGATGTCCTTCGAGATGTTGTCGTAGTAATTTTCAGTCTTTGCGACTTCAATCAAATCATCTACGCTTTCTTCGGAGAACGACTTGTACTCAAACTTTTCGCGCACGAGGAAATCCTTGAAGTCCTTGTAGTCGGCATCGGTGAATACAAACTTTGCCGGGTCGTCGCCAATGGACTCGTGCTTGCTACGATACCATACCGAATACCTGAAGAACATATCCTTGAGCATCAACTGGGTTAACAATGTGTTACTTATGCTGTCGTCAACCACAACGTCGGGAGTAATGCCTCCGCCGTCGTAAACCTCACGCTTGTTTTTGGTGTAGAACTTCGAGATTAGCGAATCGGGAACGTGACCAACGCTTCCGTCTTCGTTGCGGTGCGAATAGTCGAGAGCCTGAATGCATCGTCCACTCGGTGTGTAATACTTTGCCGTAGTGACCTTGAGCATTCCGTTGTAACTAAGGTTGCGGGTGGTCTGCACAAGACCCTTGCCGAAAGTACGGTGACCTACAACAACTCCCCTGTCCAAATCCTGAATGCTTCCCGAAACGATCTCGGATGCCGAAGCCGACATTTCGTTCACAAGCACAACAATCTTTATATCCTTGTCCACTGGCTTTGCAGTAGTCTTGTATGACTTGTCCCATTCGGTAACCTTACCCTTGGTGCTTACGATTTCCTGTCCTGCATCGATGAAAAGGTTGCAAATCTTAACGGCTTCGATAAGCAGTCCGCCCGGATTGGAACGCAAATCCAACACCAGCGACTTTATGTTGTCGGACTTCTTCATACTTTCGAGGGCGTCCTGCACCTCCTTGGCGGCTGTGTTGGTGAAACTATTGAGGGCAATATAGCCAATTCCATCATCAATAATGCCATAATACGGTACCGACGGCAACTTTATTTCTTCGCGAGTAACTTGAATTTCAATAGGTTCGTCGGCAAACATACGTTGCAACTTGAGTTTTACCTTGGTATTGGGTTCGCCACGCAGAAGTTCCGACACGCCATCGGACGGCTTGCCTTTCATCGAATGTCCGTCAACTTCGAGAATCTTGTCGCCGGCAATAATTCCAGACTTTGCGGCAGGAGAATTTTCGTATGGGTCGGTAATCATCACATAGTCGCCATCCTGACGGATAAGCGCGCCAATTCCACCATACTGACCTGTGGTTATGAGTTTTATGTCCTCAATCTGGTTTTCGGGAATGTAAACCGTGTATGGATCAAGACCTTCGAGCATTTTGTCTATGGCAGTCTTGATGGTCTTTTCGGGGTCAAGTTCGTCAACATAATACAAGTAAAGTTCCCTGTACAGCGAGTGGAAAATGTCCAGATTCTTGACACTCTCGAAGTTGTAGTCGGGTTTGTCCTTTTCTTGTGCCCAAAGCGAAACAGACAAATGTAGCAGCAACATCGCTACAGCCAAAGTCCTGATTATATTTCTAATTCTTCTCATAAACTTCAGAATAAATTTTCGTCAAAGATAGAACAATTATTCGTTCCACATCGGAATAATCTTGAATATTATTCGACTGGAACACAAACGCGATGTCAACGCAAATATTGTTCTCGGCAGCGGCCTTGCGCATTTCCGCAAGATTTTTCCTTATAGCCTCGCGCATACGGCGTTTCATAAGGTTTCTATCGACAGCGTGATGCAGGTATTTCTTTGGCGCGGAAACAAAAATTCGCACCAAACCTTGGGAAGGTTCGGTGCGACGTGTTATATAGGTACATTTGATGTACTCGATGTTAGCCTTCCTGCCTTTGCGGAAAAGATTCTCGATGTCAATCTTATGCTTTAGCATCGAACTTCTCTTGAGAGTCTGACGAGAGAAATCGTTGCGGGTTTCCTCGTTGACGGCAACTGGAGAAGTATCAGAATCAACTGGCATTTCGGCAATTATTTTCCGTTGTGCGCCTTGATGAACTTTTCGAGAGCCGCCGGCATAGAAGGATTGTCTGATGTCGGAGCCTTGATGTCGAGACGATAGCCAAGTTTTTCAACGGTTTCGGCAGTAGTAGGACCGAATGCACCGATGAAAACGTTTTCCTCCTCCTGATTGAAGTTTGGGAAGTTCTGTTTGAGCGACATTACACCTGCCGGGCTAAAGAACAATACTATGTCGTGACCAAGATTTTCCATATCCGACATATCTGAACTTACTGTACGGTAAAGCACTGCAATGTCGTATGCAATATTGGCTTCATCCAACTTTTCGGGAATATCCTGCTTGTGGACATCGCTCAACGGAACAAGATACTTGTCCTCAGGGAACTTCTGGATTTGCTGCATAAGGTTAGCCAAAGTTCCGTTGCCATAGAAAATCTTGCGCTTGCGGTAAGTTACATACTTCTGAAGATAGAAAGCAATAGACTCCGATATGCAGAAATACTTACGGTTGTCGTTTGTAGGTACTCTCAGTTCGTCGCACATCCTAAAGTAGTGGTCAACGCCGTGACGGCTGTTGAAAATAACCGACATATAATCGGCAAGGTTTATCTTCTGTGTGCGAAATTCCTTAGCCGGAACACCCTCGACCTTCACGAAAGGACGGAAATCAATCTTAACATTGAATTTTTTGGCAATATCGTAGTAGGGGGATTTGTCCGATTCGGGTTTCGGCTGCGATACAAGTACGCTCTTAATTTTCATCGTATTTTTCTATAAATTAAACTTTTACAATCCACAACGTTGAAGTTAAAATGCCAACTTGACAATCACAAGTATGGGCAAAACTTCGAGGGCGCAAAAATACAAAATTGAGTGATGATTCAAAAATTTATTTTTCACCAGATGGAAAAAAAATGTCACATACTGAAATCCTACAAGCAAAACAACCGCCGCAAAGGCTATCCATATCAGTATTTTTGCCGTTCCCGCCGAGACGAAAGGGCAGAAAGCAAACATAGGGACAAACACTAAAGACAATATTCTTTCGGTGTCAAGAATAAGGGTGTTGTAGTTTGCCGCATACTTCTCAATCCTGAACAAAAAGCCGAAAAACAAATTTGTAAGCCCCCTGCTAAAATTGAATGCTGAAAATATAAGCAAGATGTTAACCATTGACTTCCACTCACTTCCATATTCAAGGCTTATAGTTGTAAGTCCAGAATAACATACTGTTGCGAACAGCATAGTGGATATTGACAGAAGCGAAATTATTGTGGTAAGCGCTTCGATTGACGAAACATCTGTCGGTTTTGTAATCTCCCTGCCAGAAAAGTTCTCGACGAACAACCTATATATAGTATGCTTGTAGAAATCGGGATATTTCAGATGGGTAATTACATAAAGCACGACTATGACTACCGACATAATCAGAATGATAGAGGCATTCCAGTCCTTTACCCTGTCCAAAACAGGCATCAGCTCGTACATAAGCTATTTTTCGATAAGGAATGAACTTTCGCCAATCTTGTTGCCGTCCATATAGAGGCTAACCTCGTACTTGCCGACAGTGAGTTGCTCGTTAACCTTGTGGTAAATAGAGACATCGAGAGCCTGATTGTCGTAGGTTATGTTTCGTGAGTCGGTGTAGGCAAGCTGAGTGTCGCCAGCGGTGAATGTTGCACCAGACGAAATAAGGTATCCATCGGGACGTTTAATGCGCAGATATACGGTCTTCTGTCCGCTCGAAGCCAACTTGTTTGCCGAAAGCGTAAAGTTCACCTTCAACTTTTCAATCTTGTTAGACTTGTTTGTCTCCTTGTCGCGACCATTCAGGAAAACAATGCTTATATGCGAAGCATTCACTATACTTGCATCCTCGATTGTGGTCAGAAGTTCGGTGTTGCGGTCGACAAGCTCGTCATTTTCCGATTTGTACCTGTCGTTTTCCGTCCTAACCATCTCGTTTTCGGCAGTAAGCTGCTGGTTCAGAGTGTTTAGGCTATCAATCTGATACACATAATGCTTCATTATGCTACGCAGTGTACCGAGTTCCTCCTCATACTTTTTCTTCATACCTGCCGCCCAATTCTTGGTCTTGTCGAGTTCCTCGATAAGTTTCACGATTTCCTGCTTGCGACCATTGATTTCGGCGTTTAGGCTATCGTTGGTGGTTTCCAGTCCGTTGTACTGGTCCAAAAGGTTGGAGAACTCCGCCTTGATTTTGTCGCGCTCGTTGGTGGTTTCGGTATTCACCACAACTATCTGGTCCTTCTCCTTTGAAGTCTTATACAAAAGGTAACCAAGCACAATTACTGCAACAAGCATTACCGACACCAAGCCGATAAGCACTTTGGTTGTTATGTCATTCTTTTCCATCACTGACAAATTTTAGCGGACAAAAATAAGTATTATTTACGATTTGGGATTTACGAATTACGATTGAAAACAAGAAACAATTAACAACACAATTAACAATGGATAATTGACAATGGATAATGAATAATGGGGTTTATTGTAAGAACGCAAAATTTTGCGTTCCAACAATAACCACATAAACTTAGAAACATAGAAACGGCGTTAGCCATAGAAACACCGCAGGCATTGAAACGAGGCAGCAAAAAAGGGCTAGAAGGCTAAAAGGCTAACAATTCCTGCCCCCTTAGAAAACGTTAAGGTCCTTAAGAACCTTAACGACCTTAACGTTGGGGGCAGAGATAGTTGCCTAATAGCCATTTACCACGCATAAAATACCATATACCACACCGCCACAAATTCCTCTATGGTCAGGTATCCCTTTATGGTAAACATTATGTCGCTGCTATATACCGATGTACCTTTATAGACCTTGCCGTCGCGAACCGTAGCAATAATATCACTGCTATAAACCGATGTACCCTTGTAAATTTTGCCATCGCGGATGGTCATTACAATGTCGCTTGTGTAAACCGAATTGCCCGAATACACTTTGCCGTCCCTTATCGTGAAAATGACATCGCTGCTATATACCGAGTTGGCTTTGTATATTTTGTTTTCGCGAATGTTGCAGACGACATCGCTGCTGTAAACCGAATTTTTCCTGTAAACCTTGCCGTTGCTGACGTTGCAAATTACATCACTGCTGTAGACGCTGGTTCCCTTATAAATCTTCACCGGTTCTACTGCAGAGATTGAAACAGATACCAGAACTGTTATCAATATTAACGTCAGTTCGAAATAAATAATTAGCTAAAAATCAAGTAGATAACGATATTTTTTTTGTATATTTGTAGTGAAAAAGTAAAATACATACCGTTAT
>CAJOEG010000104.1:0-5865 GCA_905233405.1 uncultured Bacteroidales bacterium
CAACGACTCCAAGCAACTTTCGGAAAAGAAACGCGACGAACTGCGGACAGAAATCGAGCGAAATGCCATTTCGTTCTGCGTTGCCTCGATGGACAACAACGAAATAGACCAAGTCAACATACTGAAAGCCTCAATACTATCGATGCACAAGGCTGTTTCTGGACTTGCTGTAACACCACAGCTTCTCCTAATCGACGGCAACAAGTTCATCCCCTACCAAAACATTCCGCACAAGTGCGTGGTAAAAGGCGATGCTACCTATATGTCGATAGCCGCGGCATCAATACTTGCCAAGACGTATAGGGATGAATTTATGTACAAGATTGCAAAGGAATTTCCGGAATATCACTGGGAAGAAAACAAAGGCTACCCAACAAAAGCTCACAGAAAAGCTATTGAAGAACACGGAGTTACAAAATATCATCGACTTACATACAAACTTACCGACACACAATTAAGTTTATTCTAATTTTAAATTAAATTTGCACAAAAATTTATTCGATATGAAAAGATTAGTATTTTTTATCATCCTGACAGTATGTTGCACAATAGTAAAAGGACAATCTGTAATTAACAGTCCGGACAATCCACATTTTTCAATGAAATGCGAGACAGGGCAATACCTTAAGTATAAAATAAACGCAAAGGATGGTGATTCCAAGACTGTAACTTTAAATGGTGTAAATGGTAATCCTGAAAACATAAAAAAAATTGAAATTCCGGCAACTGTCCATTACAGGAATACGGATTACTCTGTCATTGCCATAAACAATGAGGCATTCGCTGGCATAAGCTCTTTGTCGACAATAACAATACCGCAAAGTGTAAAAACAATAGGAACAAAGGCATTTTTTGGATGTTCTTCCCTGAAAACAATAAAGATTGGAGGCACAATAGAATACTGTGGAGAAAATGCATTCAGCGGAACAGCAATAAATAAGCCATTATACACAGGCAAAACATTAGTTTACTATCCTGAAAATCAAACAGAATTCAAGATAAACGATGGCACAGAAGCAGTCCTTGAATATGCCTTCAGCGACTGTAAGGAACTGGCATCAATAGTAATACCTACATCTGTAAATGCTATTTACACAAACACGTTTGCAAACTGCGAAAAACTTGAAAGCATAGTTGTCGTCGAAGGGAACAAAACCTTTGACAGCCGCAACAATTGTAATGCAATAATCATTACAGCCGAAAACAAAATAATAAGAGGCTGCAAAAACTCCACTATACCTAACGGAGTAAAAACGATTGCAAAGACAGCTTTCGCCAATACTGGAATTTCAAAAATAGAAATTCCCAATTCTGTAACGGAAATTGAAGATTCAGCATTCTACAACAATGAACTTGTCAACATAACAATCCCTGAATCAGTCAGCCAAATTGGAGCAAGCGCATTTATAAAAAACAAAAAGTTGGCTGTCGTAAACTTCAATGCAACCAACTGTGAAACAATGGACGAGACACATCCTACCTTCGAGCAATGTATGTCGCTCACATCAGTAAACTTCGGCGATAAGGTAAAAGTTGTTCCCGCATACTCATTCAAAGGCTGCACAGAAATCAGATACGTTACTTTATCAAATTCAGTTGAAAAGATTGGCAAGGAAGCATTTACAGGATGCATAAGTCTATCATTCATTGAAATTCCTTTGTCGGTACAAAAAGTTGAGAGCAAAGTATTCTACAACACAGGAATATACGAGCCTATATACAACGAAAATATGTTCATATACTATGCAGGAAGCGACACCGAATACAAGATTCCTGAAGGAATAAAAATCATATCAGAAACAGCTTTCTATGAAAACGAAACACTGAAAAACATAATAATACCAAAATCTGTTGTCAGAATAGATGACTATGCTTTCTACGAAACATTAG
This sequence comes from uncultured Bacteroidales bacterium, assembly GCA_905233405.1. Classification (GTDB taxonomy): domain Bacteria; phylum Bacteroidota; class Bacteroidia; order Bacteroidales; family ML635J-15; genus Bact-19. The sequence goes on from CAJOEG010000104.1 coordinate 1,891, forward strand.
GAATAGAACAACTTACAATTCCAAATTCAGTAAAAGAAATAGGTCAGAATGCATTCAAGTATTGTACAAAACTAAAGACACTTAACCTCCCAAATACGATAACTACAATTGAAAAAGAAACATTTTTTGGATGCGTAAGCATGAAATCAATAAATCTTCCAACCTCAGTTGAACATATTGGTCCAAATATTTTATACTGGTGCGACACTCTGGAAAGTGTGACCCTGCCAAAATCAATCAAAAGCCTAGATAAATATGCCCTAAACGGATGTGGCCAATTAAAATACATTTACATTCCCAAAGGCACAATGTCACAATTTAAAAATATGCTAGATCCAGAATACCACAGCAAATTGAAAGAAAAATAGCGTCAATAAAACGACCCCAAAAAGACTGCCACCAATTAAGCAGTCTTTTTTTTGTTATTACACGAAATAACGTTCTATCAATCAGTATATTACAAAAATTTTCCTTCCAACAGGCAACCATTATTGATATTCTTCGTTATACCCATAAATATTTATGGCACAATAATTTTAGTTTTTTGTTCTCTATTTCAAAAAAAAATTATATGTTTGCTATCTTGAATAGAAGTGTAACTATACATAGTTGAATATGAAGAATATAGTCATTATATTATTCACAATAATTTGCTGTTTATCAGCAAATTATATGAATGCCCAGCAACCACAACGACGGACTTGCACCGACGAGGAGTTATCATTTACGGTAACACATTCCGATGTATTATGCGACGGAGTCGAGTCTACAGCAATGGTAAACATAGAACACGGAGGCGGTGGAAACACCAACGTATTCTGGTACGAATGGTCAACAGGTGAAATCTCGCAGGTTATCCCAATATACTCTTCGGGACAATATTCCGTAACAGTGACCGACACATACAATGCCTGCTCAAAATCCCAAAACTTTGAAATTCTTCAAGCCCCAGCTGTAAATGTAAGCCTCTCAAAAACAGACGTTACCTGCTATGGTAAAAATGATGGTACAATGACGGCAAACGTCTCTGGAGGTTCAGAACCTTTTTCCTATAACTGGTCAACAACCTTGCACAGCGAAACAATAACAAACCTCATTCCTGGAACTTATTCAGTAACAGTAACCGACAACAACCAATGCTCAGCAAGAGCAATGGCTTCTATTGTAGAACCGACAAGATTCCTATACACAATATCACCAAACCAAGGCATCTGCCGGGGAACAGAAACCACAATCACAGCTACTGCTACTGGAGGAATCGAACCATACACCTACGAATGGGACGATGGTACCACAGGAATCTATAACAGGATAATATCGCCAGATTCAACAAGCGCATATACAGTAAGCGTAACAGATGCAAACGGCTGCACATACACGCCACAAACTACAAGAGTCATTGTCAGCCAGCCAATCGTTCTTAATCCCGAAGCTCAGGACATACTTTGCCACGGTGAATGCAACGGTTCGGCAGTACTTAACATACAAGGCGGCATACCCCCATTCACTTACACATGGGACAGCAACACAGACCATATAGAAAATCTTTGTTCTGGAAGTTATGCCATAACCGTCACTGACTTGTACAACTGCACAGGAAATACATCATTCGTAATTACAGAACCAGACACTATTTATGTTGCTACTCTTTCCGGACCAGCAAGTTGCTATGGTTATAACGACGGATTCGTACAAGCAGATGTAACAGGTGGTGTACATTTTAGCGGCGAAGACGACAACTACCACTACCTTTGGGATGACGGACAAACAACTGCACACGCAAATATGGGTGCAGGATTCCATACTGTAACAGTCACCGACGCAAACGGTTGCGTACATACAGGAAGGGCTTTCGTTGACCAGCCTGAAGCAATATATGTTCCTGACCCTATTCCAAACGGCGGTACAATATGCCTTGGGGAAACTTTCCATTCTTATGCCAATGCAACTGGTGGTGAAGGTCCTTACGAATTCGTATGGGTCGGTCAAGATGGATTTGTATGGTATGGTCACAACTTTACTGCATCGCCGGCAACGACAACATCTTATACTCTGAACGTCACAGACATACACGGATGTACAGCTGCACAGAAACGTATGACAATAAATGTTAACCCACCTATTGAAATACTTTCGGTTACTCAGGAAAACGATGAGATTTGCAAGGGCGACAAGATAGTTTTCGACTTAGAGATAACAGGTGGAAATGGCGGTCCATACAGAATCGTCTCGGATGACTTTGGAATTATAAATACTCCTTGCAACTTATATGCTCCAGAAACTGGATTCTACGCATTTACAGTCAGTGATGCCTGCGGCTCTCCGACTGCACGCGACTCCGTATATGCACTTGTACACCAGTTGCCAGATGTCGGTTTCTATTCCGACAAGTCGGCATCTTGCCCTCCTGGGACTTTCCAGTTCTATGAAGTATCAGACGACAATTCCAACCAGACATACTTGTGGGATTTTGGAAACGACAGAACATCCACTGTCAAAAATCCTAAGCAGACATTCGAAGAAACAGGCTCGTACAATGTATCGCTTACCGTAACATCAGATTTCGGCTGCAGCAATACGAAGACCAAGAACAATATGATTGTTATATACGATGAACCAAGAGCGGAATTCGTTGTTGATCCCGATTTAACATCAATACTCACAACCGAAATAAAGTTTATAAACTACTCGGAAGGAGGCACAACCTACCTTTGGGATTTCGGTGATGGAAGTACAAGCATCTGGTCGAATGAGACACAAATACATACCTACGAAAAAGCAGGCAACTATACGGCTATGCTCGTTGCCAAGAACAAATACCAGTGCGCAGATACAGTATACAAGAAATTGAGCATTACTGACGTTTACACATTCTATGCACCGACAGCCTTTACTCCTAACGGCGACGGAGACAACGATTTCTTCTACATAAGTGGAAACGGAATCAGTTCAAAGGACTTTCTGCTCACAGTATATAACCGCTATGGTGAAAGAATGTTCAAGACAACCAACTTCGATATGGAGTCGCCACAAAATATGGCGTGGGACGGAACAAACGACGGAAGCATACTAAAGGGCGACAAGATTGCAACAACTGGTCCATACAACTGGGTATGCAAGTTTACCGACTTCACTGGCAAACCTCACGAAAAGAAAGGCACAGTCTTTTTGTTGAAGTAAAATGTAATATTGAAACGTAATCTGCGTTTTATTTTACGTGAACAGAATACTGACAATATCAATAATGGCGCTGATAGCAATATCGGCGTTGTTTTCCTCGTGCCGCAAGGACATATTTACCAAAGACCCTGCCGACAAGCTTCTGTTCTCTACAGACACTGTTCAATTCGACACCATTTTCACAGGAATTGGCAGCACGACAAAATACTTGATTGTAAAGAACTCGAACAAGAACAAATCAATAAATATCGACAGAATATACCTTGCAAACGGAAAAGCCTCAAAATACAGGCTCAACATCGACGGACATAAAGCCGACAAGGATTACATTCTTGAGAATTATGCACTTGCACCAGGCGATTCTATTTTCATTTTTGTAGAAGTTACAATAAATCCAGGAACTGACGACCTTGTAGAACAGGATTCGATAATTTTTGAATCAAACGGAAATTCGCAGGACGTTGACCTTGTGGCATTCGGGCAAAACGTAACATTATTAAGCGGACGAATGATAACACGGGACACAACTTGGACAGCCGACAAGCCAGTGCTTATATACAACTCGGCAATGGTTGACACACTTGTTACACTTACCGTTATGCCCGGAGCAAAGGTCTATTTCCACAACAAATCAAGCCTTTTCGTAAAAGGTACGTTAAAGTCGCTTGGTGAAATCGGCAACCGCGTAACATTCACTGGCGACCGCCTCGAAGAATACTACCGCTACACACCCGGACAATGGGGAGCATATCTGCAAGACGAAGTCGGCAACACTCGTGGTGTTTACGGTGGAAT
>CAJOEG010000104.1:5874-7462 GCA_905233405.1 uncultured Bacteroidales bacterium
AGGTTCACGCTACAATGAATTCAACAACACCGACATCACCAACGCACTGATAGGCGTCCAAGTCGATTCGGTTGTTACTACCGATGCCCCCACCCTAAAGATGAAGAACACCAACATTGAAAATGCAAAAATTGCCTGCCTTTATGCACTTGGCGCGCACATTGAAGCCGAGAACTGCGTTTTTGCAAACAGCTCGCAATATACCGTTGCCTGCTGGATTGGTGGAAAATATTCGTTTGTACATTGTACAATGGCTAATTACTCGGTTGGTGTACGGCAAACGCCACAACTTTCACTAAATAACTACTACACCTACCGCGATGCAAACGGCAATACGCAGACATCGTACAGAGACCTTGAAGGTGCCTATTTTGCCAACTGTATAATATATGGATACTACAAGAAAGAAATCGGCTTTGATATTGTAAGTGGTGCTTCGGCCAACGTTCTGTTCGACAACTGCCTTATAAGGTACGAAAACAGCTCTGAACTTACACAGTCGGCACCGAGTTCGTTTGTTGACAACATTTTTAACGAAGACCCTATATTCAAGTCAACAGTAAAGCCTTACCTATACAATATAGTAGAAACTTCCGCAGCGAAAGACAAGGCGAAAAAATCAATATCAGAAACTTATCCGCTCGACCACGAAGGCACAAACAGAATTTCTTTTGACGGCAAGCCCGACATCGGAGCATACGAATATACACCAGAAGACAGTGCTGCTCAAAAACTTTTCAGGAGATGGAAATGAAGAAGTTAGTCGCCATATTATCTGCCTGCGCCATAGCCACAATGCTTGCAATTTCGTGCAAGACAAGTAAAAACAGCACCGATGACAAGTTCAACGAGCAACTTGTTCGCGATTCGTACAGAGTGATGTTCTTCAACACCGAAAACCTTTTCGACACCATAAACGACCCCGAAAAGAACGACGACGAATTCACTCCTCAAGGTGCGAAGTTCTGGACAGGCTATCGCTACAAGCAGAAACTTACAAATCTTTCAAAGGTAATTATTGGTGCTGGCGGATGGGAACTACCTCAGATTGTTGCACTTAGCGAAATTGAGAACCGCAAGGTCGTCGAAGATTTGATAAACAGAACTCCGCTATACAAGTCGGACTACCGCATAATACACAAGGAATCGCCAGATGCACGCGGAATTGACGTAGCATTTATGTACAGAAAGAAATTTTTCACACCCATTTCCGAGAATTTCATTCCAGTAAAATACCCATCGAACATAGGCAGCGGAACAACGCGCGACATCCTTTACGTAAAAGGCAAGACTAACCAGAACGACACTTTGCACATCTTTGTAAACCACTGGCCTTCGCGCTGGGGCGGACAAAAGGAAACCGAAGCGAAACGAATCGCCGTATTTGGCGTTTTAAAGGGCCTTGAGAGGCATGTTTTCGTTGGTCAAAATGACGGGATCCGGTGCTTGCGGAATTTGCAAAAAACCGTGTTTTCCAGTATAATAATATCAGAAACTCAAGGGAAAACCGGGGGCGGAAAGCATCATGAAACAAGAGATTTTGAACAAACAGCAACTGAACAGCTTGTCCAAAGATGAGCTTGTTTCC
>CAJOEG010000105.1 GCA_905233405.1 uncultured Bacteroidales bacterium
CTGCACAGCAAAAGTTCTCCGCGTTGGCGATAGCACAGAGTGCGGAAAGGTTTTCAAAGCCGCACAGGTCGAAGAAGGCGACCCCACTCCTCTTAGCAAGAAACTCGAATGGCTCAGCAAAATAATCACTACTGCCAGTTACATAATCGCAGCACTTATTATCGTGGGACGTCTGGTTGTTTATTTTGTCCAAGGCGATGCCAACTTTACTGAAAACGAAGGCATTATAGCATTTGTAAAGTATGTTCTCGACACAATAATGATTGCTGTTACGCTGATAGTTGTAGCAGTTCCCGAAGGCTTGCCGATGAGCGTAACATTGAGCCTTGCCTTCAGTATGAAGCGACTGATGAAACAGAACACGCTTCCACGCACAATGCACTCATGCGAAACAATGGTTGGAAGGACAAGACCGGCACACTTACGCAAAACCAGATGAAGATTCACGAAACATTCTTCGAATCGCTTGCCGACCAGAAACTTACCGACGATAAGGCATCTCAACTTCTAGAAGAATGTATTGCAATGGATACCAGCGCCAACCTCGACCTGTCGAATCCAGAGAAAGCAAAGACCGTCGGCAGTCCAACCGAAGGTGCAGTTCTGCTCTGGCTCAACGATTTTGGCATCGACTACCGTACAATCCGCGAAAAGACTGAAATCGTCGATAGGATTCCGTTTACAACTAAGAACAAATATATGGCAACCGTTGTAAAGTCGAAAGTTGCCGACGGAAACATATTATATGTAATAGGTGCGCCCGACATCATAATGTCGTATTGCAAACTGACAGAAACCGACAAGGCAAAATACGAAACGAAACTTACTGAATATCAAGACAAAGCGATGCGCACATTAGGTTTTGCATATCTGCCAGTAGCCGATGGTCAAGAAGTTTTCGACAACGGAAAACTTGGTATCAGCAACTTGCAGATGCTTGGTGTGGTTGCAATTTCCGACCCGATTCGTCCCGAAGTGCCAGGTGCAATACGCGAATGCCTCAATGCAGGAATTTCTGTTAAGATTGTAACAGGTGATGCTCCTGGTACTGCAAAGGAAATCGGTCGTCAACTTGGACTTTGGACAGAAAACGACACCGATGCCAACATACTTCTCGGTCAGGACATTGCCGAAATGACTGATGAACAACTAAGTGCCATCATTGCCGACGTTAAGATAATTTCGCGTGCCCGTCCTACCGACAAGGAACGTGTTGTGAAGGTACTCAAGACTATGGGCAATGTCGCTGCTGTTACAGGCGACGGCACAAACGATGCACCTGCCCTCAATGCTGCCGATGTTGGTCTGTCAATGGGCGACGGAACTGCCGTTGCAAAGGAAGCCAGCGATATGACAATCCTCGACAACTCGTTCAGTACCATAGCAAACGCCGTGATGTGGGGTCGTTCGCTGTACAAGAACATTCAGCGATTCATAATGTTCCAGATGACAATAAACGTTGCAGCCTGCCTTATCGTACTGGTCGGCGCATTCCTCGGAACAGAATCGCCGCTTACCGTAACGCAAATGCTCTGGGTAAACTTGATTATGGACACATTTGCAGCATTGGCACTCGCCTCTCTCCCACCCTCAAAGTCGGTGATGAAGGACAAGCCACGCAAAGTAACCGACCCAATCATAAGCAAGCAGATGGCAGGAAGAATTTTCGGCATTGGCGGACTTTTCTTTGTCATACTGCTCGGACTGTTGCTCTGGTTCCAGCATTCTGATATAGATTTGCTCAGCGAAATAAGTTTTGTATTTGGTCAATTTGCCGAACTTACACCAAAGGAATTAAGTTTGTTCTTCACTATTTTCGTAATGCTCCAGTTCTGGAATATGTTCAACGCCAAGGCATTTATGACTGGCAAGTCGGCATTCGCAGGACTACTGTCGTGCAAATGGTTCCTTATTATTGCCTTGGTAATATTCTTCGGTCAAATCCTGATTGTTGAAGTTGGCGGACAAATGTTCAACGTTTGCCACCTCGAACTTCTCGACTGGCTAATAATTATAGGTGCGACATCGGTTGTGCTGTGGATTGGAGAAATAGTACGATTGATAAAGAAATAACTTACAACCCCATATTCACTGAAATGCACAAAATAATACTGACAATTACTGCAATTGCAACAATTGCATTGAATGTTTATTCGCAGCGCAACGACACTATCACAGTCGTTGCCGTAGGCGATATAATGTACGGTTCCATCTTTCCCGACAGAAGTTACCTGCCACCAAACGAAAACTACACTGGTTTCCTCGACGAAGTTAAGCCATATTTCAACGGTGATATAGTATTCTGCAATATGGAAGGCGTTCTTGCCGACACTCTTGTCCCTGAATGCTGTCCGTTCTGCTTCGGAATGCCGTCGGTATTTGCCAATGGATACAAGGAAGCGGGATTTAACCTAATCAGCGTAGGCAACAACCACGCAAACGACTTCCGTCAGTACGGCAGAGAAAATACTGCAAAAATCCTTGACAAGATGGGATTCAACTGGGCTGGCTATGCAACAAAACCGTCGTGTACATTCACAATCAATGGCGTAAAATATGGTTTCTGTGCCTTCTCGCCCAACACTGCAATTGCCTACCTTCACGACAAACAACAGGTTGCCAACACAATAAAGGCTCTCCGCCAAACCTGTGACATCGTCATCGTCTCGATGCACTGCGGCGGCGAAGGCAAAAAGTACAGACATCTCACCCGTCAAGACGACTACTACATCGAGCAGAACCGTGGCAACGCCTATCAGTTTGCTCACGATGCAATCGACAATGGCGCCGACATTGTTCTCGGACACGGACCTCACGTAACACGTGCAATCGAAATCTACAAAGGAAAATTCATTGCATATAGCATGGGCAACTTCTTTACTTACAATACTATAAACATAAACGACGAAATGGGTCTCGCTCCTATTTTCCGTTTTAAGGTAAGTGCTAGAACAGGAAATTTCATCAGTGGCGAAATAATATCGACCTACCAGAGCAAACCGAACAAAGGTCCACACATCGACCCGCAAAAGCGCGTTCTGAAAATCATACAGGAACTTACTGCTGCCGACATCTACGACAATTTGCCTAGAATTTCAAACGACGGTAAGGTTCTTCCACCCCAATAAGCTTTGTTCTAAATTCAAGTTTAAGGTTCAATTGATTGAGGACTCGAAGATTTGAGATACAAAGGATTTAGCGTAATAAACCAACATTTTTTCATAATTACAACACACTAACAACCAACACAATACAAAACAAACAACATTTTTCCAAAAAATCCTTGCTCAAAACTTTAGATTTTTACTACCTTTAACTTTGGATTTTTACCAGTATAAACTTTAATTTTTACCAATATAAACTTTAGATTTTTACTATGAGTACAAATAGGACGGCTAAAGAAACATTGCTAAGATTGGCATCGCAGTTTCCGGTTGTTACAATCACAGGACCTCGCCAGAGTGGAAAAACGACTTTGGCAAAAATGACTTTTCCAGATAAAAAATACATCTCATTTGACGACAAGTCGATGAGAGAACTGGCAACTTCAAACCCAAAGGATTTCCTAATGGCTTTTCCTGATGGTGCAATTATCGACGAAGCACAGAAAGTACCCGAAATCTTTGATGCTGTAAAGTATTATGTTGACAATAAAGAATATGTCCCCGGAAAATACATTCTTACAGGTTCGAGCCAGTTCCGACTGAAGGGAAACATAACGGATTCGCTGGCTGGCCGTGTGGCATCCTTAAAACTTATGCCATTCTCGATTAAGGAACTAAACAGCGACAACCTGCTTGGCGACAACGCCTACGATACAATATTCAAAGGTTTTTACCCGCCGCTGTACGACCCGCAGAAACACTTCATTGCTTCCGACTGGTTCGAAAATTATATCGACACCTATTTGGATATGGATGTCAAGAACCTTATAAATCCATCCAACCTGTCATCTTTCAAAAAATTCATACAGCTGTCGGCCACATACAGCGGACATATGGTGTCGATGGATAAGATTTCCAAAGTCATAGGCGTATCGGCACCGACAATAAAACAGTGGTTTTCAATTCTCGAATCCTCATTCATAATACATTTCCTTGAACCGGAAACAAATAGCCTCGGCAAGTCGTTAGTAAAAACTCCCAAAATGTATTTTGTCGATTCGGGACTTCTATGCCATCTTTTAAGAATTGAAAGCAAGGAAGAACTATTGCTCAGTCCGTACAAAGGTGCTGTTGTTGAGACATTTGCACTTTCCGAACTGCTCAAGAACCGACTGAACATTGGCAAAAAAGCAAACCTTACATACTTCAGAGACCGAAAGGGATTCGAAGTTGACATTATTGCCGACTGGAAACACAATTTTGCCATCGAAATAAAAAGTTCTGCTGATGCGGAAAGCAAGTTGTCTGAAAGTGTACGCGAATATCTTGAACTACGAGAAGACAGCAACTGCAAAGGCTCAGTTTTCTACCTCGGCGACCTCACCTGCGAAATCAACGGCATAAAATATATCTCGTGGAAGGACTGGTGCAAGGTGGAAGAGTGAAAAAAGGAAATTATATACTACTTGACTAAATTTTGCCACGCTTCTGTCATTACTCGCAAGCTTCGTGCGCTAAAGGGTCCGCAAGTTAGAACAATAACGCGATACGGAACGGAGAGCGTAATATTGTTCAACTGTGCGGAATCTCCTAGCGATACTCTATTAAAAGGAGATTCCGTACAAACAGGCTCACACGACACGTTCCTTAGTCGGTTCGCTTTGTTTTACGGAATGACGATTCATTTTTAGCGGACAATACTAACTTTCAACTATTTCACAAAAATCAACTGCATACCGATTTCCAGCTTCATAAAGTCCTTGTAAGTTCCTGGATACAGTGACGGATTGAGCAAATCGGAAATCCTAAGTTTTGCATACACCGAAACAATATCGTAGGTTATTGCAGTCTTTACACCCCACTGGAACGGATTGATAAAGTCGTAATTCTTCTTTACGATTTTTGAAGTTCTGTAATTATCGGTATTATCTGCTTGCCAAACTTGAACATAACGGTCTTCGAAATTCCACATTCCGAAAACACCCAAATCCCAAGTAAATCCATTGTGCATTAGTCCGCCATGCGCAAGTGTAACTCTCTGGATCAGTTCCATATTCAAATTTGAAGTACGGAATCTTTCACGAAGCAAACTTGGTGCGCCAGGAACCGCTGACGAAGCATAACTATTTCCATCAAGTGAAATTCCTCTATAGTCGTCAAATCCAATTCCCGCACCAGCAACAAGATGATAGCGCTTGCATGCATCCCACTGCACTCCGACCAAAGCAGAGAAAGCCGTCTTCTGCTTGTTGGTCGTGCCTTCGAAAGTCTTAGCGCCTGCAAAACCTGCATTCATCTGCAATAGCAAATGATGTCTATTCGGCTTGCCAAATTCCCGTTTGCTCTGGTTCTCATTTCTAGACATTATCTTTGTCGCACCAGCCAGTTTTACCGCTGGCGTACGCGAAGAATCTTCTTTTTTATCACCTTTGCCCTCATTCTTGAACGAGCCAACATATCCGTGATAATACACATTTACCGTAAAATTGGAATACAAATCCATATTGCTTATGGAAATCACGGGTTCACCTTTGGCATCAAGATGTTCGTACGAATGCAATCTTCCATCCTCACGCATAAGGTTGTAGAATATCTCTGTATTTTCAGAAAACGGATGGCATTTAATTTTCAATACATTGTCAACCTTTTCGAACTCGAAAGTAGGTTCTGCAGCAGCCTTTGGTCCATCGACAAAATAACCAGCCTGCGGAACGCCATATCCAAGCGCATAGTCGAAATACGGATAAATATCGCCCGACTTTTCGATTTCTTCCAACATCTGCATTGCGTTAAGGTCGCGCTTTGTCTGCCATGCACAGGCGGCAAAACCTGCCACCAACGGACACGAGAACGATGTTCCGTAAGCCATTGTCATCCCTCCCTTGGGCTTGGCGACATTTGCATGACCGAAAGCAACAACATTCGGCTTGCGACGACCATCGGCAGTAGGTCCATAGGAGGAAAAGTCAATGTGACGGTACTTGTCAAGAGAATCCTCTATTCCGCCAACTGCAAGCACACTGTCGGCATCGGCAGGCGTAATAAGAAC
>CAJOEG010000106.1 GCA_905233405.1 uncultured Bacteroidales bacterium
TATTCCTTCTTGTTCGGGAAATTCCATGTCTTGAGAATCTGTTTGTTGTCGCGAATATGGCTGAAAATCTCGTGTTTGTCAACATTCGGGAAACCGCCATCAAATACGGCAATCCTGACACCTTTACCATCGATGTTGTTTTCGGCAAACTTTTCGCCCTGCATCCTGAGAAGTTGAGGCAGAAGTTCGGGCTTCAGCATTTCGATGTCGTAGGTTTCGTCGTTTTCTTCGTCAACCATACCGGCATACGAAGCGACAACCATTTCGCCTGCTATTTCAACAACGCGGGACACAAACGGCAATGCCTTTATCTTCTCAATGTTTTCGCTTTCGGCCATAATACCGACCGCATTGAACCAGCGCGATTCGCCGACAAATTCTTCCGACAAAGCCGAAACCGCATCGACATAACCGCCATTAAGCGGATAATCGGTAATATCGTAGAGCGACAATCCCAACTTTTCGCGACGTTCAATTGCCTTTGCATCAAAGTATTCGTATGGATTGAAAGATGTATTCGCCTTGTCGCGGAAAAATACCCAGTAGCATCCTGGAGTTGCTATTGCAAACTGCGTTGCAATAATAAATAACATCAACAAAAAAAAACTTTTCATCTAATTTTCAATTTATTAAAGTTTGCTTTTTACATTCACCAATTATCAATTATAACTTTTTTAACATAACAGGCAATTTATTAATAATATCGGTCGCAACCGTTGAAATAACACCATAGTCGGCAGTTGCAAGTTTTCCTGCCTCACCGTGAATCCACGTCCCGACAACCGCTGCATCGTCAACCGAATAACCTTGTGCAAGCAAGGAAGTAATTACACCCGTCAGCACATCGCCGCTTCCGCCAGTGGCAATGCCAGGATTCATACCTATATAAAATAATATGCGACCATCGGTAAGAGAAATTGCTGTTATTCCACCTTTCAGCACGACAACGCAATTATGCTTCTGCGAAAATTCAGACATAGCGCGAAGCCGTTCAAACGGATTTTCAATTTTCCCGAAAAGCCTTTCAAATTCCTTCGGGTGCGGCGTAAGGATACAATTCTCCAATTTGTCAAACAACTGCCGATTATTAGCAATAACATTTATCGCATCGGCATCGACTACCATTGGTTTCCTGCAGTTCAACACATTTGCGACAAGACTTACAGCAACCTCCTCCACTCCTATTCCAGGGCCAATTCCAATGGCAGAAAACTTTTCGGCATCGCCGTCCCAATTTTCAATATACATTGCTTCGGGTACGGAAATCTGCATAATATTGCAGATGTCGTCGGGAGATGAAACGCTTAACAAACCGATGCCGCTACGCAGACAAGCCCTCGAAGCCATCACAGCAGCACCAGCCTTGCCTTTGCCGCCTGCAAGCAACAAGGCGTGGCCGAAAGTCCCCTTGTGGTCAAATGGTTGACGGGGCTTTATCCTTCCAACCGCATCGCTTTCCTCCAAGCAATACCACGAACACTCCATTTGATCGGTGACTTTCATTTCGTGTCCGATGTCAACCAGCCGTACATTGCCAAAATACCTGTAATTTTCGGCAAACATTGCAGACAACGGCCTATTTCCAATTGAAAAAGTGACATTTGCCTTTATTATAACACCATCGTTTTGCGAATTGTCCTCGCCGAAAAGTCCCGACGGAATGTCAATCGACCACACTTCGGCATCAGACGAGTTTATAATGTTGATGACTTCAGCGTATTTTCCCGTCACACTGCGGCTCAATCCCGTACAAAAAATTGCATCTATCACTATACATTCGTCAGAAATAGAAAGATTCCCCATTTCATGTCGGCTCAGAAACAATATTTCATCTTCGCCATACCTATTAATATTAGTTTGACATTCGGGACTAATCTTGCTTGAGAAATCACATAACCAAACACTTACGTTCAAATTTGCATTCTTCAGCATCCTCGCCACACCAAGTCCGTCGCCACCATTGTTGCCAGTTCCTGCCACAACCAAAAAGTTTTTATTGCCAAAATCTGGACAATAAATTTCCATTTCGGCATACAGATTCTGCACGGCACGTTCCATAAGTTCGTATGATGAAATGCCTTGTGCCGACATAGTTATAGCATCGAGCTGTTTGGTTTGCTGTGAGCTTAGAATCTTTCTCATTCCCAGTCAATTTTTTTAGCAAAAATACTCTTGTCGGCAATAATTATTCTGTTCAATTGAAAAATTGTTAATAACTTTAACATTTAGAAACAAATACCTTTTACTGCATAAAACCAACCCAAACAGACTAATCGAAAAGGTTTTTAGACAATTTACAAATATAATAAAATCGCGAATTGCCGTTAATTGTTAACAAAATGCCATTATAAAAACATTCGTTTATTTATGTTTTGATAACTTTGCAAAACGTATAACTTTAAACAAACTGTATGATGAGAAAATTTATCTTTAGTATTGCAGCTTTGATTATTTCCATCGCTGCATTTGCACAGGTTGGCACAGACTGTACAAACCCAAATGCAATTACAAGTCTCCCCTATTCTGCTGAAAACCAGACAACGATAGGTACTTGTCCGTACACCTTATCAACCACAATGCATAGCGGATGCAATGTATTCAAGTACATCCCAACTGAAAACCAAAATGTAATAATCACACTTTCTAACATTTCCAGGACATATAGTCCTGCAGTATCATTTTCTATGTCAGCATCTAATGTCGGTGTATTTCTGTACAACGGCTGTCCAGATAACGAAAGTGCTCAATTGATTGGAACACCATTTGTTTCAAACTCGGAAACATCGGGAACAATAAGCAACGTTAGCCTTACTGCATCGACAGAATATTACATCGTAGTTGCCGCCGATTCGCTTATATACGATTATTATTTTATATCAGCAGCAAGCTACACCACTGCAACCTTCAATCTTTCTGTTGAAAGAATTGTAGAACACGACGTTGCTGTCCGCACAGTAACGGTAGATAATTCAGGATGTTCAGCAACAACTTCCGTATCTTACACAATTGCTAACCCTGGCACACTAGCAACCGCTGAAAATGCAGTATCGATAGCATGCAAGGTAAACGGTGTTGTAGCAGCAACAGAAACACTTCCTGCAATGGCATCAGGAGCAACATTGACAAGAACTTTCGAAAATGTTGCATTGGCTGAAGGCACCAATACGATACAGATTATTGCAACACTAGAAGGTGATGAAAGTCCAGAAAACAACACGGGTAGCGCAACTGCTATAAGAAATGCAACAATATCAACATTCCCATTCTCAGAAAACTTTGAAGGTAATGCTCCATTCAACTGGACGGCAAGTCCAGCTAACTCTTGGGCAATCAATCAACTCGAAGGTAGCGACAACAATTTCTATATGACCGACACCGCTGTCAGCAAGAACTCATACATCGAATCTCCTTGCTTGAGTTTTGCAAATCTTGATATGCCGGAACTTCATTTCGACGTTGCAGCAGACTATCCTGTTTCATCAGGCGGAATGGGTGATATTTTTGGAACGGGCGGCAGCTCAACAACCAAAGGTTTCGTATTAGGTTCTATCAACGGAACAACTTGGGACACAATAGCTCCTATTGAAGCAAGCGGAGTTCCTGTAAGCAAGAACATCAACCTTGGACGATATGCATCCCAATCAAGTGTACAGCTTCGCATAATCTATAATGCAAGTTCAGGCTTCGACATTGGTGGCTTATTCGGCGGAACAACAACAGGTGGCGCAGGCATTGCAATCGACAACATAGTAGTAAGGAATGCAGCAGACAAGGATTTGGGCGTTACTGCAATAACGGGTCCCGTATCTGGCTGCGGACTTTCAAACGGTCACATAAGTATAATAGTAAAGAACTATGGTCGCGTAGCTCAGTCATCATACGTTGTAAAATACTCCGTTGACGGCGGTATAAACTGGACAGAAGAAACGGTTAACAGCACAATAGCTGCTGGCGCAACAGACAGTTACACTTTCAACGCAACACTCAGTCTTCCTACATACGGAACATACAACATAATAGCCAAGACAGACCTTGCTAACGATGAAGACCCAACCAACGACGAGGCAGAAGGAACAGTAGTTTCTCAAGGCTCATACACAACTGTAGAAGCAATATTTGACGATCCAGATTTCATGAATGACTGGTACGCAGAAGGGACTAACTCATCATGGGCATTCGGAAAGACCTACGTTCCTAATTCAGACAGCCTATGGACATGGGCGACAAATCCTAACGGACCTGTTAATCCTGGAGAAGAATCATACTTGTATTCTCCTTGTTACGATTTGACTGGTATGACACATCCTGTCATCAAGATCAGTTTGAAATACAACCTCAGCGCAATGGATATGGGAGATACTGGTGATACCGGCGATATGCCATTCGACCCAAGCAGTATGTTCGGTATCTTTGGCGGAGCTCTCTCGTTGGCATACACATATAATGGCACATCGTGGATTACTATTCAAGCAGGCGAACTTAATGAAGGATGGTACACTTCCAGCATGATGACAGAAGGTATGAACGAACCTGGATGGTCTGGCAATACAGACGGTTTTGTAACGGCAAAAACCAATCTACACATACCCACTACCATTAACCGTTCTAACATAAAGTTCAGATTTGCATTCAAGATAACCAGCATGAATATGGGCGATGACGAAACTGGAATGGGCGACATATTTGGAAACATCTTCGGAGGTATGACTGGCGGAAACTCGATACAAGGTGCTGCAATCAACAGCTTCGTAGTATACGACTGTCCTTCTGTGCCTACGGCTTCTTTCTCCCACTCTGAACCATTATGTACTGGTCAACAAATCCAATTTACAAATGCTTCGCAGAATGCAGAATCGTATGCATGGAACTTTGGCGACGGTGCCGGCATTAACCTAGGAGAAATTACTGGTGAAGAAGGATTCGACTTCAGCGAGTTCTTTGGTGACGGATCTACAACATCAACCGAAGAAAATCCAACTATGACTTACCAGACCGCTGGCGAATACACTGTAATTCTTAGCGCAACCAACGAATGTGGAACAAGCACATACGAAGAAATTCTGAATGTCAGCTCCTGCAGCAACATCGAAGAAGTTGAAGCAGGCATCAGCATCTATCCTAACCCGGCAAACAGCATAATCAACATCGTAAATGCAGAAAATGCAAATGTTGAAATTGTAAACGCTCTCGGTCAAGTTGTATATGCTAAGGAAAATGTTTCTGGCGAAATTTCAATTGACGTAAGAAATCTTACCGACGGTATGTATTTCGTAAAAGTCAACGATACAGTCACTAAGGTTAACATTGTCAAGTAACCATTTCATAACATAATCTAGTAAGAATCTGCCGCCGGAAATGGTGGCAGATTTTTTTTGAAATAAATGAAACTTTTTTAGAATCTTATCGTATAAGATATTAGTTTTAAAAATAAGAAATGAGACAATTAAAGATTACTAAATCAATTACCAATCGCGAAAGCGCATCGTTGGACAAATACTTGCAGGAGATTGGTAAAGAAGAACTTATCACCGTAGAAGAAGAAGTTGAATTGGCACAGAGAATTAGGAAAGGTGACCGTGCAGCATTGGAAAAACTTACAAAGGCCAATTTGCGTTTTGTCGTTTCCGTGGCAAAGCAGTACCAGAATCAAGGCTTGAGCCTCCCCGACCTTATCAACGAAGGCAACCTCGGACTTATCCGCGCTGCCGAAAAGTTTGACGAGACTCGTGGTTTCAAGTTTATATCGTATGCTGTATGGTGGATTCGCCAGTCGAT
>CAJOEG010000107.1 GCA_905233405.1 uncultured Bacteroidales bacterium
CCATAAAAAAGCATCACAACAGGCTTCGTATTATTTTTATTTATCAATGGATATAACGCAGTTATTACTTCTTCTTTAACAGCATCCTGTCCTATTATTTGATTAGAATATTCTTTGTTAATCTTTTTTAACACATTCTTAGTAACGCCTGGGTACTTCTGGCGAATCACTTGCAAATTATCCCCATTTATATTTCAAACTACAAAATTTTCTCAAAATTTACATTTTCAACCTTAAAATATTAATATTTTTTGTAGTTAAAACTACAAAAACAAACGCAACACAATTATAACATCCTATTTAACAATAACTTAATAAATAGCATACAACCATTTACCTCACAAAAACATTTCAAAACGCTGTTCGCGACGTCGCCACAATGATACCTTTAATAAATATGAACACAAAATATCAGAAAAATCCATCGCGTTGACATAACACTATGTGAGACAGACATTTAAACATACATTTATCAATTATTGCAAAACTTCCGTTTTATAACTTTCCCTTTTTTGTTGATAACCTATCGCCAAAAACTCCGCATTTTTTCTGTAGTTTTGCGACCTAAATATTTGTTGTATGGCGAAAACACCTTTGATGAAACAGTACTACGAGGTCAAGCACAAGCACCCCGATGCAATTCTGCTTTTCCGCGTGGGCGACTTCTACGAAACATTTGGAGATGACGCAGTTGTAGCAAGCAAAATTCTTGGAATTACACTCACGCAACGTGCAGGCGCTCCACTGGCTGGTGTACCCTATCACGCCATCGACACCTATCTGCCACGACTTGTCCGCGCCGGTCAACGTGTTGCTATCTGCGAACAACTCGAAGACCCCAAAACGACAAAAACTATTGTAAAGCGTGGCTTAACCGAACTTGTCACTCCCGGCATAACAATGGACGACAACGTCCTGGAACAGAAGGAAAACAATTTCCTTGCAAGCATTTTTAGCCAAAACAAACTTTACGGAATTTCTTTCCTTGACATTTCTACAGGCGAATTTCTTGTTTCCCAAGGCAATAAGGAATATATTGAAAAACTTTTGCAGAATTTCAGGCCAAAGGAAGTCATCTTTGAAAAGGAACAGAAACAGGTAATTACCGATACATTTCGTGAACTTCCCGCCACCTACGACCTTCCCGACTGGATGTTTACCGAGGAAAATGCCTTCGAGAAACTTACGCGGCAATTTGGTTCCAATTCCCTGAAAGGCTTTGGCGTAGAACATATGAAGACTGGCGTAATTGCTGCAGGAGCAATAATCGACTACCTTGACTACACTAAGCACGACTGCTGCGAACACATTAAGAACTTAGCCCGTATCGACGAGGACAAGTACGTATGGCTCGACAAGTTTACAATCCGAAACCTTGAACTTTTTGATTCGGGATACGAAAACGGCAAAAGCCTGATAACCGTCATCGACAGTACACAGACCGGAATGGGTGGACGACTACTAAAACGCTGGTTGTCATTACCATTGAAAAATGTTGATGCAATAAATGAAAGGCTGAATGTCGTCGAGTTCCTAATAAAGCACAAGACTATAAGCGAAAAGATTTCGTCGCAACTGGCAATGGTCGGCGACATTGAGCGACTGTCGTCAAAAGTGGCGGTACTGCGTGTAAATCCACGTGAAATGCTACAGATGAAATATTCGCTCGATGCAATTGAACCGATAATCAACGCTTGCCGTGATGCAAAATGCCCCGAACTTCAAGTGCTTGGTGAAAAAATGGACTTCTGCCAGGACCTTCGTGAGAAAATCGGCAAATACCTGAATCCCGAATGCCCCAACTTGATAGCGAAGGGCAACGTTATAAAAAACGGTGTCAACGCTGAACTTGACGAACTGCGCAAAATCTCGACTGGCGGAAGAACCTACCTCAACGACCTTGAACGCCGTGAAAGCCAAAGAACGGGCATTCCATCGCTGAAAGTCAGCTACAACAACGTGTTCGGCTACTACTTCGAGGTTCGCAACACACACAAGGACAAGGTTCCGCCCGAGTGGACACGCAAGCAGACTCTTGTCAACGCCGAACGTTATATCAACGAGGAACTTAAGGAATACGAAGAGAAAATACTGGGAGCCGAAGAACGTATTTCGGTAATCGAGACTCAACTTTTCAACGAACTTATAAGTTTTGCGACATCACAAATCGGGAAAGTGCAGATAAATGCAAACCTTGTCGCCCGAATCGACTGCCTTATGGCGTTTGCCAAGGACGCACAGCTCAACAACTACTGCCGTCCCGAAATCAACGACGGAAACGTACTTGACATCAAGGAAGGTCGTCATCCTGTGATTGAGAAACAACTAAAGTTCGGAGAATCATACATTTCAAACAACGTTTTCCTCGACGACAAGACTCAGCAGATAATGATGATTACCGGACCGAACATGTCGGGTAAGTCTGCCCTGCTCCGCCAGACCGCACTTATCTGCATAATGGCGCAGATTGGTAGCTTTGTGCCTGCCGAAAAGGCAAAACTCGGAATCGTTGACAAAATTTTCACCCGCGTTGGAGCATCCGACAACATTTCGATGGGCGAATCAACCTTTATGGTCGAGATGACCGAAGCCGCCAGCATAATGAACAACCTTTCGGACAAAAGCCTTATCCTGCTCGACGAACTTGGTCGTGGCACTAGCACCTACGACGGCATCTCAATTGCTTGGGCGATAGCCGAATACATACACGAACACTCGAAGGCAAAGACTTTGTTTGCAACACATTACCACGAACTTAACGAGATGGAAAAAGATTTCAAGCGCATCCGAAACTACAACGTTTCGGTGCAGGAATCAGACAATAAGGTGATTTTCCTGCGCAAACTTCAGCCTGGAGGAAGCGAACACAGCTTCGGAATCCACGTTGCAAAGATGGCGGGAATGCCCAAGTCAATCGTCTATCGCGCAAACAAAATTTTGGAACAACTCGAAGCCGCAGGTAGCGATGTAAACGGAAGTGTAAATGTCGGTAAGCCAGTGGATAGCATTGCACAAAACCGCGATGGTTATCAGCTCAGTTTCTTCCAGTTGGACGACCCTGTGCTTTCTCAAATAAAAAAGGAACTCATGAACCTCGACATCGACCGACTAAGTCCGCTCGAAGCACTCAACAAACTTAATGACATAAAGAAACTGGCTGGAGCAAAATAAGTTATGCTTTTCAATTCTTTCGAATTCGCCATCTTCTTACCAATAACATTCATCCTCTATTGGCTATTCAACAGGAATCTGAAGTTGCAAAACGCATTCATCGTTGCAATTTCGTACCTGTTCTACGGATGGTGGGACTGGCGTTTTCTAATACTAATTGCATTTACAACATTTTGCAGTTACACAAGCGGAATTCTCATCGACAAGGCAAACCGAAAATCACAAAACAAGAAGGCAAAAATCATATCTGCCGCCAATATAACGATTAACCTGCTGATATTAGGAGTATTCAAGTATTACAACTTTTTCGTCACAAGCCTAGCTGATGCCTTTTCTGCTTTTGGTATAACCTTGGAAACCACCACATTAAGTATCATTCTGCCAGTAGGAATAAGTTTCTACACATTTCAGGCTTTAAGCTATTCCATTGATGTTTACCGCCATAAGATAGAAGCCACGCACGACATAATCGCATTTTTTGCCTTCGTTAGTTTCTTTCCGCAACTCGTTGCAGGTCCTATCGAGCGAGCCACCAACCTCCTACCGCAATTCACACAGAAACGCAGTTTCGACTACAGCACCGCCGTTGACGGATGCCGTCAGATACTTTGGGGACTTTTCAAGAAGATAGTCGTGGCAGGCAACTGCGCAACAACCTGCAACCATATTTTCGCCACCTACACCGACCAGCCTGCTAGTGTGCTAATGGTCGGTGCACTGCTTTTCACTTTCCAGATATACGGCGATTTTTCGGGCTATTCCGACATCGCCATCGGTACAGCCAAGTTGTTCGGTATAAAGCTGATGCGCAACTTCAACATTCCGTATTTCAGCCGCGATATAGCCGAATTCTGGCGCAGATGGCATATCTCACTCACAACTTGGTTTCGCGATTACATATACATTCCCCTTGGCGGAAGTCGTGTCTCAAAGGCAAAGGTTGTGCGCAACACATTGATAATTTTCCTGTTAAGCGGACTTTGGCATGGCGCGAACTGGACTTTTGTCGTCTGGGGAGCATACCACGCACTCCTATTCCTACCACTTATATTGTTGGGGAAAAATCGGAAATACACACACACCATCGCCGAAGGCAAGCATTTCCCTTCAATAAAGGAATTTGCAATGATGCTGATAACGTTCCTTCTTGTAGTCATCGGATGGATTTTCTTCAGGGCGGAAACCATTGGCGATGCGTGGCATTATATCTGCGGACTTTGCAGTTTGAACATCTTCAAGGCTCCTTACCTATTCTTTACTTCAAGAAAAAATTCCGCATTCGTCATAATAATGCTTGCAATAGAATGGTGGCAACGCAGCAAGGAACACGGACTTGGCGAACTGCAAACATCGCTTAAAAGACCTATTTCCAGATACATTTTGTATTTCGTCCTATTCTTCTCAATACTAGCATTCCAGACTTCAGACTCAATACAATTCCTATATTTCCAGTTCTGATATGAGAAAGTTCCTGACAAAGACGATATTAACATTAGTACTTCTAACAATATTGTACATTCCTACATATTGCGTTATGTTTATGCTAATGTACACAACAAAGGAACCGGCAACCGAATACCTCCGAACGACAGAAATTAAATTCAACGAGATTGACGAATACAAGGACATTGACATTCTGTTTGTTGGCAGCAGCCATTCCTCCAGATCGTTCGACCCAAGAATATTTTCCCAGCACAACCTAAAGACTTTCAATATTGGAACACTCTCGCAAACCTGTATGCAGTCGTGGTTTATAATTGACAGATATATTGACTCCCTTAATCCCAAATGTGTCATCATCGACTTGTATCCCGACCTAATGAATACATACGGGGAAGAATCGGCAATCGACTTTATAAACTCCGACTTCGACCATGACCTCGCAGCATGGGAATGGACAAAACTGAAAATGTCAATGTGTACGAAAAATACGAACGTAATCAACGAATGGATATACAGTTTTTTCAGACGACACATACTTCGCCACAAAAACCAAAGGCAAACTTTTATAGGAAACGAAATTCATATTTGCCACGATAAATACATAAGGAGCGGATTTGTGGAAAAAGATATGAAATATTATGATTTGAAGCCTGACTATAGGATAGATACCACATGCAGATGCAACGCAATGCAAATGATGTTTCTAAACAAAACCGTTGAGCTACTGAAAAAACGCGACATAAATTATCTACTTGTTGAAGCTCCTGTACCATCTGTGCTATACAAGTCATACGACAATCACGAACAATACTCCGCAAAGATTTCAGAATACGGCACTTTCATAGATTACAACACTCGGATAACGCTAAACGACTCGCTGGACTTCTACGATTCGCACCATCTGAACCAAAATGGAGTTGTAAAATACGATTCCTTGATAATAAGAGACTTGTATGAATTGAAGTATATTAGTAGTGTTAAGCAGAATTGAACAACTTCCTGCCCCTTCGACTCCGCTCAGGGAGCGAAAGCATCTGCTACCATTTTTTATGGCCTCAGTTTCAACCGCTTGCCGACACTCAATATTGAACTTTCCTTTATTCCGTTAAGGTCACAAATCTGCCTTACAGAAACGTGGTATTTGCGGGCAATGGCA
>CAJOEG010000108.1 GCA_905233405.1 uncultured Bacteroidales bacterium
GCCCAATATAGCGGCACCTACCACGTACTCGGCGGCGTAATCTCCCCAATGGACGGCATAAGCCCATCCGACCTACACATTGCCGACCTAGTAGAAAGAGCCTCTTCGGGCGAAATAAGTGAAATTATCCTCGCACTGCCTACTACAATGGAAGGAGAAACAACAAACTACTACATAAACAAGAAATTACAACATACAGGCGTAAAAGTAACCGTAATAGCAAAGGGAATCGCCGTTGGCGAAGAACTGCAATACACCGACGAGATAACCCTTTCACAAGCAATCAAAAACCGTAAACCTTTCGAATAGCGGACGGCTGAACGCCCTACGTACAGACGCAATTCATTGCGTCTCATAATACAAACACACCATAATTCGCCTCTGTAACATTTTCTCATTTTTTTCACAAAACGCATTCCGATTTCCAAATTAAATTTTATCTTTGCAGTTTGATATTTTATTTTTGCTTACAAAATTTTGTAAAAATGAGAAACATACTGAAAATCATCGCAATACTGACACTTATAGTGCTATCGTATAATGCCTTTTCACAAAAGGACAACAGCAGGGCTGGTCTTGATGCACAATTTCTCGTTTCATCACAGGAAATCACCGCAGGCGAATGCGTATATTTCACAGATATGACAACAGGCAACCCTACGCACTGGCAATGGACATTCGAAGGAGCACAAACTCCGACTTCAAACGAACAACACCCGCAAAACATCTGCTACTACCACCCCGGTGTATATTCTGTAATACTTGAAGTGCAGAACGGAGCAATGGTCAACACAGAAATCGTTACCGAATGTGTCACAGTGCTTCCCAACACCGAAACGCCAATCGCCGACTTCACGGCCAACTACACTACAATTCCAGCCAACAGCATTGTGCAGTTCACAAGCATATCGCAAAACGGACCTTTCGCAACATACCAATGGACATTTGAAGGCGGAATGCCATCAACATCAATGTCCGAACGTCCTACGCCCATAACTTATCCGCATGTAGGCATATACAATGTAGAGCTTACCGTAACCGATATGAACGGCAACAGCGACACCGAAACTAAAGAATTCTATATCAACGTAGTGCCAGAAGCGACAATACCGCCAGAAGCCAACTTCATGGCCGACAGGACATACATTGAACCTGGCGATGCAATCAATTTCACAGATAGAAGCTCTGGAAACCCGTATATTTGGCACTGGTTCTTCGAAGGTGCTGTTCCAACGACATCAAATGCAAAAAATCCTACGGGCATAATCTTCCCGATGCCAGGCACATACGATGTAGAGCTTGTAATCGAAAGCAATATGGGCATCGATACCCTGCGTCGTGAAAACTACATAACAGTTGCGGAAACTGACCCCTGCGTAGCAATACCAGAAGCCGACTTCACTGCTTATCCAAGACTTATAACTTCAGGTACAAGAGTTTATTTTGAAGACCGTTCAACCAATAATCCATCTGCTTGGTCTTGGGAATTTGAAGGAGGATACCCACACACAGCGGCTACCGCTAACATTATCAACGGAATCGAGTACAACGCAGCAGGATTCTACGATGTTTTCCACTCTGTTTCAAACGAATGCGGTGTAACAACCATCACAAAGGAAGACTACATTATGGTATTCTCAGGTCCTGTGCCAATGTACTGTGACACAATAACCAATATCCGTCCCAACGAAATTCCTACAAGTCCACAAGTAACAGGCTCTTGGGGATACATAGGTGGACACAACGGACAAAGAGTAAAAGTTTATGCCGACAAATTCAACCAACACTCATTCGAGCAAATAGAAGCATTGATTGTTCCCGTATATAAGTCGAATGCCAACTCTTACAGCTCCTATGTAACTTTCTATATATGGGACGGCAATACACAGTTCCCCGAAACTGTATTAGCCGAAAAAAGAGTCAACTTGCGCGACATTCCAGAAAACTACAATTATTCAGTCGAATTTGACGACCCTGTACAAGTTAACGGTCCGTTCTTCGCAGGATACAAGATCAATTACAGTGGTACCAATTCAAACGGCACCGGCGACTGGTTTGTTGTCAGCGTCGCACCAAACAGAAGCGGTTCTGGTTCCAACACCTTGTATGTCAAAACCGATGATGCCTGGTACACTGCATACGAAAAATTCGCCATCAGAACATCAACAGCAATTCGTCCTGTTTCCTGCATAACCGACATCGAGGACTATGCCGCCGAACACGAAATCAGCATTTACCCCAACCCGGCCAGCAGCATCGTAAACATCGACCTCGGCTCTGTTGAATACGGCAAGGACATCACAGTTGACATCTACGATATGCTCGGCAGGAATGTTGCTTCGCAAAACCACAACAGCAGCGAAGGTAGCATAGAACTGAATGTCAGCAGTTTCAGCGAAGGCCTGTACTTTGTAAGAATGAACATCGACGGACACAACGTAACCGAAAAGGTTCTAATTTCGAGGTAAATGGCTGAAGAAAAGACGACTCCCAAGCCACCTGTAATTACAATATATACCGATGGCTCGTCGCGAGGCAATCCTGGACCTGGAGGTTTTGGCATTGTGCTTATGAGCGGACAATACCGCAAGGATGTCGCCTGCGGATTCCGCCGTACCACCAACAACAGAATGGAACTGCTCGGAGTAATAACAGCCCTTGAAATGCTGAAGATTCCAAATTCAGATGTAACAATCTACACCGACTCAAAATATGTTGCCGACGCAATAAACCAAAAATGGCTCTACGGCTGGATAAAGAAAGGGTTCAACAAAGTCAAGAATCCCGACCTATGGTCAAGGTTTGTCCGTATTTACAAACAGCACAACGTAAAGTTCGTCTGGGTAAAAGGTCACGCCGACAATCCATACAACAACCGTTGCGACCAGTTGGCAGTAGCCGCCGCCACAGGTACAAACCTGCTAGTAGATGATTATTTCGAGGCAAGCGAAACCGACAACACCTTGCAATTATAAAAATGCAAACACTCTGCGACATACTGCATATCGAACATCCCATAATAATGGCACCGATGTTTCTCGTCAGCAACGAGGAAATGGTTGTCGCAGCACTCGAATGCGGAATTACCGCAGCAATTCCAGCCGCCAACTACCGCAAAAAAGGAGAACTTGCCAACGCAATAGCCAATATCAAGGGAAAAACCGACAAGCCTTTCGGAATAAACCTTGTGGTAAACAAGTCGAACACTCGCTACAAGCAGCAGCTTGAAGAAATCATCGAGGCGAAACCAGCATTCATAATCACCTCGCTCGGCAGTCCAAGACAAGCAATAGAAATTGCCCACGCAAACGGAATCAAGGTTTTCTGCGATGTGGTTGACTTGAAGTTCGCCCAGAAAGTCGAGAGCCTTGGTGCAGATGCAATTATTGCAGTCAACTCGTTGGCTGGCGGACATTCTGGAATGCTCTCTCCCGACGAACTTATGCCACAACTAACTGCAAATTGCCACATACCTATAATATATGCAGGCGGCATAGCCCGAAAGCAGGATGTTGACAAGGCAATCAGAATGGGCGCGGCAGGAGTTTCGGTAGGCACAATATTCATCGCCAGCAACGAATGCAAGGTTTCGGACGAGTACAAGAAGGCAGTCGTCGAATACGGAGCCAAGGACATTGTAATGACACGCAAACTTTCGGGCAGTCCCACTGCCGTTATAAACACCCCATACCTGCAACAGATTGGCAACAAGCCCAACATCTGGGAACGTTTGATAAACAACAATTCTGTGCTAAAAAAGTTTGCCAAGTCGGTAATGATGAAGGCAGGAATGAAAAAACTTTACGACTCGGCATTCAAAGCAACCTACAAGACCGTATGGTGCGCAGGTGTTGCTATAGAGCATGTTCATAGCATCAGACCAATAAAGGAAATAATTGCTGGGCTTACGGAATAGTGACTATACACGGCTCTTTCATTTGGACCATATTGTTATTTGTGATACAAATAATTAGCATCTGAATAAATCCGCTGGCTGAGCTTGTCGAAGTCAAGGTAACGAAATGATATAATGCTACTAACCTTACCCTTCGACAGGCTCAGGGGGCGGTTAAATGAAAGAGCCGTGCGGAATAATCAAAAATCGTAAATCGTACTTCGTAAATCGTAAATATTTTTTACTTTTGCGCTAAATTATAATAAGGTGCTGTTGTCGCTGATACATATTACAGTAATTGACATAATCGACATTCTCATTGTCGCCTTCCTGATGTACAAACTATACCAATTAATAAAAGGCACTGCAGCTATCAAGATTTTCTTTGGGATAGCAATCGTATATCTAGTATGGCTAGTAGTGAGAGCCCTGAAGATGGAGCTTGTCGAAACAATAATGGGACAAGTCATCGGTGTTGGCGTAATTGCACTTATTGTGGTATTCCAGCAAGAAGTCAGACAATTTCTGCTAATGCTTGGCGACAAATATTTCAAGCGCGGTCTGCTACTCGGGAAAGTGAAGCTACGCGACGATTTTTCACACGATGGAGTGAAATGCATAGTGCAGGCCTGTATGGAAATGTCGGAAAGCAAAACAGGCGCTCTTATAGTAATAACTCGCGAAACATCGCTACAGACAATAATACAAACTGGCGAAACTGTAAACGCCGACATCAACACACAACTAATCAAGGCAATATTCTACAAAAACGCTCCGCTGCACGACGGTGCAATGATAATAGAGAAAAACAGGATTGTGGCCGCAAAGTGCATATTGCCAGTTTCGCAAAACCCCAATCTGCCAAACGAATATGGCTTGCGTCACCGCTCAGGACTTGGAATTTCCGAAACGTCCGACGCGTTGGTAATAATAGTGTCGGAACAGTCGGGCAACATATCCATTGCACAGAACGGACAAATCCATAAGGCCACTGAAAGCGAATACCTAAGAAAAACAATCCTCGCTTACCTCCGCAAGAAATCCGACAGTAAAAAGGAACACAAGGCGGAGAAGGAAGCCAACAAGACAGTTGAAGATTAACTTACGCGGAACTAAAGGTTGAATACTCGAAAATGTACAGGTTTTTAGGCTTGAAGGCTCAAAGGCTCGAAGGCTTGAAGCCATTTTTGACTTTTAGCCTTTTAGCCCCATATTATTTCACAACCACAATTTTTTTAGTCACAATCTTTCCATCCGCCATACTTACCCTTACAAAATAGCTTCCTGCCGGCATGTTTTCTGTGGATATTACAATATTACCATTGCATTGTAGCATTTCATACACCACCTCGCCTAACAAATTGCAAATCTCTATTCCTGCAATATTTTCACCTGCAATGGTAATGCTTTCACTTGCCGGATTTGGATATACAGAAACACTTTGCTCTGCAATATTTTCTATTCCCGAAACGCAATCACCTACCACATTTATTTCCTTTGTAATTGTTTTGCTTTCTCCGTAGAAATCGCGAACCTCAATTGTAATTTGCTGTACTCCAATGCGATTGGGGACTACAACCTGTATGGGCTTGTGAATGCACTGCTCCCATTCGCCACCTACTATAGTTGCCTCCGTTTCGGTGAAATGCCCGTATGTATTGTATATGCTACCAATATTTATTTCTCCAAGTCCAATCTCAAGTGGCATCCATACTGGCGGATAGAAAATGCTGTCTATTATTTGCCCCGTACTGAAACTTATTTGATACGGAGCAGATTTGCCCGATAATCGCAACATACAACTTACCGTATCGCCACAATAAAGTGTATCGAATTCGGGAAGTGATGCCGTTGTAAGACCATCAACACCAAGACTATCGGTTTTAACTATCCATGGTTGCTGCGAAGGATAGTAGCCGATATTTGCATAGAAACCGTAACCTCCCATTATGAAACCTCCGTCGGGAGTACGGTCAAACGACTCTAAATGCTGTTCGCAGTTGTAGGCGTTCTCACCATAATATATGCGTTTCCATAGCACATTGCCATTAAAATCCATTTTGATTAGGTAGGAGTTATACCATAGTAGGTGTTCATAATCATCACTTCCAAGGACATAGACGTATCCGTCCGAGATAATAATGGAAACTATTTCATTTTTCAAATAGGTACTTCCTCCATCCATGTCTATGCTGTATGTCCTTAATCTTTTCTCCCACAATAGTTCTCCATCTTTAGAGATTTTGCGTAAGCATCCATCATAGTAAAATTCATAGCCCCCCTGTATGGAAACAGCAGGATATTTGCCACTTACAAGAAAGCAACTATCAGAAGTTTCAATAAGACCGGTAATGGCGCCATCAGGATATATTCCATTGCGACCATAATATCGCTGCCATATTACATTGCCTGAAGTATCCATTTTTACAAGTTGCCATTGACTATAATCAGCACCATGCTTACCACCAGCCACTATATTACCGTCTGAAGATATAATTAACTTGGTCATCGTACTATATGACACTTGATTTACTACTTTATTCCAGATGACATTGCCCATAGAATCCGTTTTGACAACATTGGCTACTAATTTTTGGTTAATCGAATCATATAATTGACCGGAAAAGTAAAAGTCTCTATTCGGATACTCTTGTATTTCACCTATATAATTATAACAGCCAATTATATTTATGTATTTAGTATTGAAGCATGTGTCCATAATAATAAGCGATTCTTGTCCTGTCTGACCTCCACTTGTCTTAACGCAACAATAATAACCTTTTTGACCTTTTTTCAATGCATTATAGGCAACATAAATATTATTAACGGAATCTTCTGCAAATTTCTCTTTATCCCACACAATATCTCCACTTTCACTTATACCTACAATAGAAAAGTTCTGCAGTCCGTATTGGTTTCCATGAACCAGCAGGGCAACAAATGGACTACTGTCTGATGATATAATTTGTGTTATAATCCTATTATCTGTAGAATCGTATATTATTTTGTTAAAATTTGATTGTGCAGTAGCATATACTGATAATATTAAGCACAAGATAACAACAAAAACTCTCATAATTATTACTAGTATTTTACAACTTTTAATCTACTTGTATTCCCTATGCAATCAAGTACCTCTACTATGTACGTGCCTGCGGGACAAGAACTTAAATCTATCACTGCCATTCCTGCACTTTGAACCAGTTGCATATTAAACAGGATTTTAGAATCTGAAGAAAATAAATTTAATGTCCCCTTATTGCAGTCCTCAACATGTGGTTTGCCAAGTACATCAAGCAAAAAATCAATGCCACTTTCTTGGGAATACTCAAAATTATATTCGACAAATACCATTCCGTCTGTTGGGTTAGGATATATTGCTATGTATGGGGCAAATAGAGTTGCGTCTGGTTCTTCAGAAGCTTTCATTGATTTGTTTGAAATAGCCATTTCTGGTAAAGGAGTATATTCAAGGAAAACTCCATCCGCATATTTTTCATATAGGACTTCTGCCAAGCCTGAATATAATGGAGAACTATCATTTACGGCAGAAAGCAAAGCTACACTATTCCCATCAAGGATTTTGGCAGCCTCGGCATCAGATGTTGCTGTCAAATAATCGACATATATATTATTGACAGAACAGAAAGTGGTTAATTCATCGCGTAAATCCTGTTCCATGCCAGTTGTCATTCCATATATGTTTTTAAGTGCATCGCGAACTGCACCATAGTCCTTTTTCGACAGCAACAATTTGTATTCATTTATAGCATCATTATAAGTATGATTGGATTTGCCTCGCAGATAAGTTAATACTGTATCCTTGACTGCGGTTACAGTATCGTTGTTTATTGCTTCGTGGAACATTTCGCTTTCGAGAACGGCAATCTCCTGCTTTCCATCATTAATATTAGATTGCAGTCTGTCGCGCGAATTTATTCCTGTCTGACAATATCCAACAAGCGACTTGTATATTGATGGCAGGTCACTGTCTTCTACCATCTTGCGCACCGACTGCGGCAAAGGAGAATTGGCAATAAGAACTGCTGCTGTAAATGCAGATGGCGA
>CAJOEG010000109.1:0-3573 GCA_905233405.1 uncultured Bacteroidales bacterium
GATGAAGAACAATATGGTGTGTACCTTGTACTTACGCTCTGCATTTGTGCGGATTACAGGGCGGATGAGAAGCATTGCAGCACCTGTGGTTCCCATTATTGATGCCAGTATTGCACCAAGTCCAAGGAACAGGGTGTTGATTTTTGGTGTTGCTTCGATGTCGCCTTTTAGGTGGATACCGCCTGTGATTACGAACAATGACCCCAGCAGTATTATGAACGGAATGTAGTCGAACAAAAGTTGATGTTCGAGGTTGTGTGTCATGCCGTTTACTATTAGGAATATCGCTACGGGCGTTCCGAGTATAAGCGAAACTAAAAGTTTGTTAAGGTTTTTCTCCCACCAGTGTTCGAGCTTGTGAATCAGCGGGCATACTGCAATCATGAGCAGCATAAGTACAAATGGTACGCTTGCCCATAACGGCATTGTTGTTTCGGTAATGTCTAATAGCATAATTATTGCGTTTTTTGATTATGTTTTCCTGTTTATTGAAAAAAAAGGTGGAGACATAAGCGCCTCCACCTTATAATATTATCGTGTCAAACCACCAGCGATGATAATCTTCATGATTTCCGAAGTACCACCCGATGGAACGATAGCGAGAGCGTCGCGCATATATCTGCCGGCTGCGTATTCGTTGATTACGCCGTAGCCGCCCATAAGTTCGATGGTGCGCTTTGCTGCGCGGATAGCTGCTTCCGAAGCATACAACTTTGCTGCTGCTACATCTGGAACACATTCTGTACCACGGTCGTAGATTGCAGTTGCGTTGAAAAGCATATTCTCTGCTGCTTCGTATTCAACCTTGTTCTCGGCGATGAGGAACTGGATTGCCTGCAATGCTGTCATTGGTTTTCCGTAGATTACGCGTTCCTTTGCGAACTTGATACCGTCTTCGAGGCAAGCCTTGAGTACGCCAGTTGCGATAGCTGCCATACCTGAACGACCGAAGTGTCCGATGGTGTGCATTGCAACCTTCATTCCGTCGCCAACCTTGCTGAGCAAGCAGTCGTCGCCAATCTTTACATCGTTGAGGATAACTTCGCCAGTTACCGAACCCTTGAGACCGAGCTTATGCTCTTCGCGACCTGGTGCTAAACCTGGAGTCTCGGGCGGAACGATTACTGCGCTCAATATCTTGCGGCCCTTTTCGTTTACACCGCTGCAACCGATAATTACATTTACATTTGCAATGTGCGAGTTGGTAATGAAGCACTTGCGACCATTAACAACAAAACCTGTATCGGTCTTGTCGATTGTTGTGCCCTGGTTTCCAAGGTCTGAACCGCCAGTAGGTTCGGTAGCCGAAAGACCGCCAACCTTTGTACCTGCGCAAAGTTCCGGCAAGTATTTCTGCTTCTGTTCTTCTCGGTACCCCAGTTGAGGATAGCGGCAACGCCGAGGTCGTGTGTCATTATTGCAATGCCGAGGCCAGCCGAGTAGCGCGAAACTTCTTCGATGATGATTGCTCTTTCGGTAAGTCCGAGACCAACGCCGCCGTACTGCTGCGGAACAAAGCAACCGAGCATACCCATCTGACCGAGTTCCGGCCAAAGTTCTACCGGGCATTTGTCTTCTGCATCCCATTCTGCTGCGTGTGGAGCTATTTTCTGTTCTACAAATTCGCGGACAACTGTCTGCAACATCTTCTGATCTTCAGTGAAAAATTGAAACATAATTCCTTTATTTTAATTTGTTTATAATCGTACAAAAACATAAATGGCATTTGTACATTTCGTTGATTTCAAGAGTTTATGTGCCTGTAAAATCAAACCCATATACAATTGCGAGTGCAAATATCGTCATTTTTATTTAGGACAGCAAATTTTTTGTGCAAAATATGATGTGTGAAAAACTATGAAAAATCGTAAATAAGTTTTATTTTTGTCCCAAACATTTCGGATATGGAAAGGCGCAGATACCCGGTAGATACGCAGACCTTCAGCAATATTGTTGAGGGCAATTACATTTATGTCGATAAAACCGACTTGGTTTACAAAATGGTAAAGGATTATCGCTATGTATTTCTTTCGCGTCCAAGGCGTTTCGGGAAGTCGCTATTGTGCAGTACCTTGAAGGAATACTTCGAAGGCAACAAGGAAATGTTCAACGGTCTGCAAATGGCAGAACTGGAAAAGGACTGGGTAAAGTATCCTGTGATACATCTGGATTTCAGCGACAACAAAAGCAACGACATTGACAGCATTAAAGAAACGATAAGTGCGAAACTTGAGGAGTATGAAAAGATTTTCAATATCACTGACCCTCGAAAGGGTTTTAATTATCGTTTCTCGGACATTATAACTACCGCCAATCAAATTTCAGGATACAAGGCCGTTGTAATAATTGACGAGTACGATGCTATTATGCTGAATGCCATTGATAACGATGAACTTCAGAGCCAGATACGCACTGTTATGACCGATTTGTTTTCGCCTTTGAAAAAACTTGATCCATATTTGCGTTTCGTCTTCATCACGGGCATAACAAAGTTCTCGCAGATGTCGATTTTCTCTGCACTTAACAATTTGCAGGATATTTCGCTGATGCCAGAATTTGAGGCTATCTGTGGAATTTCAAAGGACGAACTTTTTACACAACTGAAGGATGGCCTTCAAGATTTTGCAGATGAAAATGAAATACAAGCGGCAGAAAGGTTTACAAAGAAATACGACGGCTATCATTTTTCTAAGAAAAAGCAGGATATTTTTAATCCTTTCTCAGTAATCAGAGCTTTGAACGACAGAACATTAAACGATTATTGGTTTGGCTCGGCAACCCCGACGGCTCTGATAAAGCTCATTCGCAAATTCGACATTGAAATGTTCGACTATGATTCGGTTGAGTGCGAATCAAGCAGGTTTAACCAGCCTGTCGAAAGTGTTACTGATTTGGTGCCGTTCCTGTTCCAGACCGGTTACCTGACGATTAAGGATTACAACAAGGACTACAACACCTACATTTTAGGCTATCCGAACGAAGAAGTCAAGTCGTCAATGGCAAATGTCCTCTACAAATACACCTACAAGACACACGAGAACATTCCTCTAAAAAAGGCGTTCATTGACTTCTCGAGGGATGATGACTTGGATAAGTTCATTGAACATCTGAAAGTTTTCTTTTATGGTTTCCCGTTTTCGATGGACAATGGGAAGGCAAACGAATTGCACTATCATTCAATTCTTTATACAGCATTGGCTTCTTTCGGTGCTAACATTACCGCCAATCAGGAAACGGCACTCGGCAAGGCCGATTTGGTTTTGAAAATGCCAAAGACAATCTATGTCATCGAGTTGAAGTACAACAGGTCTGCCAATGCTGGAATGAGACAGATTGAGCAACGCGAATATGCCAAGGCTCATCTGGATTCGGGCAAAAGGATTGTGAAACTTGCAATAAATTTTTCCTCAAAGGACAGGAACATAGAAAGTTACAAGGCAGAGGAAGAGAAAATCGACTGATATATTCCTAAGATATAAGCAACTTATATAAAAGGACGGCATTGCACCGTCCTTTTATTGTTGTATGGTTTTGTGTGGTATGTCGTGTCGTATGTCCGTTTGGCGGATGGAA
>CAJOEG010000109.1:3687-4200 GCA_905233405.1 uncultured Bacteroidales bacterium
AGCATGTCGAAGGGTGCGGATACGAACAACATAAATTCCATTCGGCAAATTATTAACATTGCAAATCGCATTGTCTGCGTTTACCTCAATGCGTTTAACAACCTGTCCAAGCGTATTCACAATCTCGATTCCCGAAATAGATTCAGATGAGGAGATGTTCAGGATGCCGTTTGTTGGGTTCGGGAAAATGTTGATTTTGGGTTCTGCGATTTCGGAAATGTCGGTTGCTGGAACAAAGGTCGCGACATATACTGCATTGCCGGTTACGGTTATATAATGCGGATTGTCGGTGCTTTCATCGCTCCAAGAGAGGAATTCGTAGCCATCGGAGGGGATGGCGGCAAGGGCGATGAGCGAACCTTCGGGATATGTGCCACCGCCAACGACTGTGCCTTGGTTCGGGTTGGCAGAAACCGCTGTGATTGTGTATTCTGGCATCAAGCCGTTGTCAACGATGTTGGAGCCGAGCAACATTTCATCCTCGTCATCGGAACGGGTGTTAGCAACGATGAC
>CAJOEG010000109.1:4249-6115 GCA_905233405.1 uncultured Bacteroidales bacterium
CGCCAATCACAACCATATTCTGAATTGTAGAACCGCGATAGATTTTGTATGATGCAAACTCCATTCCCTCGTATGGAGACCAAATCAAGTTCCAAGTGTTGCCAAGACCACGGTTTATTGTGAGGTGCATAGTCTTGTGAGGCTCGCTCAATGGCGAAAGTCCGCCGCATTCGTCAACAGCGCAAATCTTGTAGCGGTAAGCGCGTGCCGATGGATTTGCCGTCACGTCGGTGCAGGAGCGAACGCCAGGTCTGTCAATTCTCTGTATGAGCGTATATACATTGGCGACATTGTCCTCCCTGTAGATTTCGAAACCTGCTATGCCTTCGGTGTTTGCAACTGTCCACTGGACAATATTCGTTCCTGTGTTGCTCATTCCAACTCGTCTCAACTGCGGAGCCTCTGTGAGCGTATTGCTGTATCCAACTTCAAGCATTTCGGAATATCCGTGGCAGCCGTGTCCATCAACAACTTCCACAAAGTAGTTTCCTGGCTCGGTTACGGTTATGGTTTCGGTGCTTTCGCCAGTATTCCAGTTGTACGCGCTGTAGTTGCTAGTTGAAAGTGTTACGCTTGACAGGTTGCAGGCATCAAGGACGCCGGTGGCGGTGATTTCAGGTTCTGGAAGCGGGAAAATTTCAAGCACGAGTGTCACAATGCTGTCAACGGATGTTGAGGCGGTGAAAGTCTGCTGGTACTCGCCGCTCTGCGTGTAGGTACTGTCGTTCCAAGTGTAACTGCCACAGGCTGTTTCGTTTATGGTGACATATATAGGCTGCTGCGAGTTATCAACTTCGAAGGTGGCAATGTACATAGCATCCTCGGTGACCGTTATGTAGTGCGGGTTTTCTGTGCTGTTGTCGCTCCACGACAGGAAGCGGTAGCCATCGTTGGCGGTTGCGGTAAGGGTTGCGACTGCGCCTTCTTGGTATGTTCCACCACCATCGACTGTGCCATGGTTTGGATTAGCAGAAATAACCGTAATCGTGTAGGTTGCAACAGTTTCGGTAAACGAAGCCACATATACGGCATCTTCTGTGACGGTTATCTGTCGCGGATTTTCGGTATTGCTGTCGCTCCACTGCAGGAACTGGTAACCCTCGTTTGCTGTGGCTGTGAGCGTTACAACCGTGCCTTCTGGATAGGTTCCGCCGCCAGTTACAGTGCCTTGGGTTGGATTGGCTGATACAGCCGTAATTGTGTAATTTGTAACATCCTCGTTAAAAGTAGCAGTGTAGGTTGCATCGGCAATAACCGTAATGGTACGTGGATTATTTGTGTCACCATCAGTCCATTGCACAAAAAGGTAATGTTCGTTAGCGATTGCCGAAATCTGAGTTTCTGTTCCGTAGGCGAAAGTTCCGCTTCCGCTGACCGTTCCCATAGTTTCATTTGCAGAAACAACCGTTATTGTAAACTGGTCGATTGCAAATGTTGCGGTAAATATCGTGTCGCTTTCTATGGTAATTGTGCGTGGATTTTGGGTGTTTCCATCGTTCCACGAAACAAAGTGGTAATGTTCTGTTGGAGTTGCTGAAATCTGTGTTTCTGAGCCGTAGTCGTAAGTTCCGCTGCCACTGACCGTTCCCATAGTTACATTTGTAGAAACAACTGTTACGGCGCACTGGTCTGCCACGAAGATTGCAGTAAATGTTGTGTCGCTTTCTATGGTAATTGTGCGTGGATTATCGGTATTTCCATCATTCCACGAAACAAAATGGTAATGTTCGGCTGGAATTGCTGAAATTATGGCAGTATTGTTTATACAAGAAGGTTGCTGTGTTATGCTTGTCGTTCCTTGTTGTGAATTGGCACTTGATACATTCAATTCATACGCAAGGCGTTCTCGAACATCGCTGAAATTGT
>CAJOEG010000109.1:6143-15696 GCA_905233405.1 uncultured Bacteroidales bacterium
TGGCACCCACAATGTAGCATCATAATTGGTAAAAAATGGACTGCCAACAGCTTGTTGGTATGGCGGTGTTGTAGGATTGGCATATATGTCTGTAAGTCCGTTGCAATTATTAAATGCCTCATTCCCAATATCTTCAATAGAATTACCAATAGTAACTGATGTCAGTCCGCTGCAACCATAAAATGCTAGACTGCCAATGGCTGTAACTGAATTAGGAATTGTAACTGCAATCAATCCACTGCAACCATAAAATGTATATTTTTCGATGTTTGTAACAGAATTGGGGATTGTAACCGATGTCAGTCCACTGCAATCACGAAATGCATGACCTCCAATGCTTGTCACCAAATTAGGAATTGTAACCGATGTCAGTCCGCTGCAACCATAAAATGCCCGTTCGCCAATTTCCGCCACAGAATTGGGGATTATCGTATTCATACAACCGGCGACAAGTATGTTTGTCGCAGTTTCAATTATAGCATTGCAATCATCTCGCGAATCGTAAGTGGTATTTCCCGATTCAACAACTATAGTTTCAACTCCACTGCAATTCACAAATGCTGTATTGCTAATGTTTGTAACTGAATTATGAATAGAAACAGATGTCAGGCACGAAGCCCCCCAAAATGAGTACGGTTTAATTTTGGTTATCGCCTCAGGAATAACTAAATCGTCAACAATATTATTGTTGATGTATAAGTTATGCGCATAGTAAAGAGGATTTGCATCGTTATCATCAAATGTTATCTCGCACCATTGTGTAATAGTACCTGTATAATAGACTGCCTCTAAATTATCACAATGACTAAATGCGCTTTCGCCAATGCTTTCTACTAAATTGCCAATTGTAACTGAAGTCAGTCCGCTGCAATTTATAAATGCATGCAAACCTATCTTCGTTAGCGAATCTGGCAGGGTTACAGATGTTAATCCTGTGCATCCCCGAAATGCATACATGTCAATGCTTGTTACAGAATTTGGCATTGTTACAGATATTATGTCTGAACAATTATAAAAAGCAGCTCCTGAAATTTGTCTAATTCCATCGGGAATTGTGTATTCTGTAGCATATCCGCATGGAAAATATGCAAAACAATTATCATTGTAAACAGGTTCTGATATACTACAGCCCCGAAAAGCATATTCGCCAATGCTAGTGACAGAATTGGGTATTACTACAGATGTAATTCCAGTACAATTATAAAATGCCTTAGCGATAATCCCTTTTGTCCCTTCATTTATAACTAATGCTCCAGTCGGTTCGTCTCCTTTATATCCAAGACACCAGTCACTCGAATACAATATTCCATTAGGCCGATTATTGAACCATCTAGTATTTTTAAATGCACCATCACCAATGTATGTAACAGAACTTGGAATATTAATTGAAGTTAAGCCGCTATTATAAAATGCTAGACGTAAAATTTCTTTTACGGAATTGGGGATTGTAACCGATGTCAAACCACTACAACCATCAAATGCACAAATGCCAATGCTTGTAACAGAATTTGAAATTGTAACCGATGTCAAA
This sequence comes from uncultured Bacteroidales bacterium, assembly GCA_905233405.1. GTDB lineage: Bacteria > Bacteroidota > Bacteroidia > Bacteroidales > ML635J-15 > Bact-19. The sequence continues at coordinate 7,675 of CAJOEG010000109.1, forward strand.
CCAGTACATCCATAAAACGCATCACCTCCAATGCTTGTGACATTATATGTATTACCATTGTATGTTACAGCCGATGGGATTGTAAGGCTGCCTGTGGGAAATGTATTATAATAAGGCGATGATGCATTTTCTTTAGTTACTTCCACCGTATAAGGTGAAATGGAAGATGTGATATTGTAGTATAGGGTTTGTCCGCTACCGCACACTGCAGAAAAATCGTAAGCCCAAAGCGCGCTTGCGCTAATTAGCAAAGCAATGATTAATAAAAACTTCTTCATAATTGTAAATTTATTTTGAACATGATTTATCTGGATTAAGAAAACTGCGATAAAAATCAATGGTATTGTTGAGTTTTTGCTTTACATCTTCAGGAAGGACTTCAATTGATGTTCCTTTATTGCAATTACTCATTTCTTTAAACGCACCTTCCAAATCCATACTCCTATTATAAAATTCTAATTCTGTGATGGAAGAATCTGCACAAAAGGGTTTGATAATACATTCTGGTTTAACACAAACGCCATTTTCTCCTTTTTGCGGAATACTCCTATAAACAACTTTTCCTGCTTTTATAAAAGCATTTATTCCATCGGAGCCATTTATTTCATTAACTCGCCCAATTGCAAAGTCATCTATTACGCATCCAACTATTTTTATGTTTTCCGCTTTTGTGTATGCGTGTACAATAGATTTTCCAAACATGGAAAACTGATAAAATTTGTTAGTATTTTCGGAAATAGTATATGGGGTAAAATATAAATCTCCGTAAGTTATGCATCCTCTTAATGGAACTCTTGTTGTATTTGTTATCATAAATAATTTACGACTTGCGTCTAAGATATTTTCAAAATCTTCAATGGAATTTCCTTGTGTCCAATATATTAGACTATCGGAAACATGCAATACTTTCACTTTGGATGTACTCATGTCAGATTCACAACTATGAGAACTAAATTTGTTTCTATCTGTTGTTGACGACTGGCTATCCCTAACAAAATCATCCATCATTTTTACAAGCTCATTAAGGTCATGATTCATAACATAATTTTTGAAACCTAAAATGTCAAAATAGGCTACAAAAACTTTCTTGCCATCTGCCTCGTTGGCATTTGAGCAATCTTTTGTATTAAACGATTCGTTTTGTTGATCTATAAAATTATTCATAGAAAAAAAATTTTTTTAAATAATTTCTGCAAATATAACAATAATATTTCAATAAACGAAATAATATTTTTCTATTATCGAAATAATGTTTCTAAATGAGATTTATGAATATGAAAATCAACTGCTAACTTTAATACAAAAATTTAATGTATGGATAGCAAGGAAAAAGGGAAAGTACATTTCGTAGTGGAAAACCTGCGGAAAATAATGAACGACAGCAATATGAACGGCAGTCAGTTTGCCGAAAAAATTGATATGCCCGAAGCCAAGTTCAACAAGATTCTCAACGGAAAGCAGAACCTTAAAATCGATGAAATTTCGGAAATCGCAAGAAAACTGCAAATGCGCGAAATAGACCTTTTCACCTATCCAGAAAAATATTACCCTACAAACAAAGACGATAGCATAACAAAAGCCATCCTCACCATCGAACTCCGCGATGACCTAAAAGAACAAATTTTGAATATGGTTTTCGGGAATAGCAATATAATATTGCAAAATTCGTAGGCAATATATTCACAATCTGCCAAGATTTCTGTTTATTATTTAAACATATCTCCTTCCCATTTTATGGGATTGTTTGCAATATATTCGGAAATGTTCTGGTATTCGGTTTCGTTTCGGATGATATGGTCGTAATAATTTGCCTGCCACAACGGGTTCTGGCGGTTGAATTTTTGCATTTGTAAACCATTTGCATCAATCCAATCGTCAATACGATTGATTGTTGCCGATTTGAATCCTGCGACAAACGATGATATTGATTGGGGTTGGCATTGGAATTGGGGTGTCGGGCGGTCGTGTAGAGGCGAATGGCCGTTCGCCTCTACATGGCCGCCCGTACATTCCGTTTTTTCCAATGTCACGATTGCATGCAAATGGTTTGGCATTAAAACAAATGGCCCCATGAACAATTCATCGCGGATTTCAAATGATTTTATAAATTCATCGTGGACAATTTGCCCGATTTCGTTCAATACCATTTCGCCATTATTGACATTCCCAAAAAATAATTGGCGTTCTGCGGTGACAATGGTTAAAAAATAATGCCCGTTTCTGGAATAATCCCATCCGCGCAAACGATTTGATTCTATTCGATATTTGCCTTTATATTTTTCTGCCATTGTCGTGTGCCGCATTTGCGACATGTTTTGTCCCGAAATCACGAATTATGATTCGTCTTCGTGTCTAAAATACCGAATTCTGAATCTTGTTTGTAAAATCGGTCTAATATTTTGATTTGTAATAATATAGATAATTAAATTTGCAATAATCCCCAAATGTTTTTCTCGGAAACATGCACTTTCCCACAAATTTATTTTGCCGAATCGTGCACTTTTCCACAAATGTTTTGAGGCACTTTTTTACAGAAATGGAGTAAAATATATGGGTAGGCAAGCGGTCTGTTGGTCTTTCTGGTAGTCCTTGGTATATAGCAGTATGCGGTTGCCGATGCGTGACGAGTATTTTTCGCAGAAAGCATCCAAGGATTTATGAGATTTATATCCAGACGACTTGACTTCCAATGGTACTATCTTTTTCCCTCTGGAAAGCAGGAAGTCTATTTCGTAGTTTTTGTTTCCGGTTTCGGTAGGGAAGGTATAATAGAATAGTTCGTTTCCCGCTGCCGTTAGCATTTGCGCAACCAAATTTTCATATACATAGCCAAGATTCGCCTCCAATTTGTCGGAAAGCAACTTGTTGTAAATGATATTCTCGGCGAATGACTTGTCCCAGAAGGCAAGTGTTACGAATAAGCCAGTATCAACCATAAACATCTTGTAGGCATCCATAAGCTTGTGCATCCCTAATCCTACATTGGGGTCGGTGATATGGTATGAAAGATTTACAACCATGCTCTCGCGCATTTCCGAAACTATCAAGTCAACATTGTCGGTTCGGCGAGCATCAATGGCTGTTTTTATCTTGTACCGTGAAGCATTGCTATTTAGTTGAGACGGAATGTTCTTGAATATAAGCGATGCCCGTCCCGATGAGTCCAGCTTCATAAAGTCGTCGTCGTAAAGTTGTATGATTTGCCGTTTTACCTTATCCACAGCCTGCATGTTGTTGTGCTTTATGTATGCGTCAACTGCTTGTGGCATACCGCCGACTAGCATATACAAGCGTAAATCGCGCATAGTCTTCCGATGTGCAGCCGACAGAGGCAATTTTTTTTCGTAAAACTGTTTCAATGTCGTTAATCCATTTTCTTGACCAATAGCCCATAGAAATTCCTCGAAATCAAGTGGATGCAAGTCCATTTTCATCTCCTCGCTGGGAATGAGTATGTTCTGTACATTGCGCCTAATGGATATGAGGGAGCCTGTCTCAATATAATCGTACCGACCATCCTTTACCAGATGCTTTATGGCTTGTCTTGCTGGTGGAAAATCTTGCACTTCATCAAATACTATGACACTTTGCCTGTTGTGAAGAACTACGCCTGTTTCCTGCTGTAATTGCAAGAAGAAAAAGTCCAAATCGGAAATGTCGTCAAACAATGATGCTATTTTCTTGTTCTTCTTAGAGAAGTCTATGAGGATGTACGACTTGTATTCCCTCTTGGCAAACTCCTCTACAAGAGTCGATTTGCCGATACGCCTTGCCCCTTTTATAAGTAGTGCATACTGACCATTCCATTGCTGTTTCCATTCCAGCATTTTGTTGTATAATTTCCGTTTGAATATCATAATAGTTTAAGTATTTGATTTTCGGGGACAAAGATAATTCAATTTGCAATAATCCCCAAATGTTTTTCTCGGAAATATGCACTTTCCCCCAAATTTATTTTGTCGAAACATGCACTTTTCCACAAATGTTTGATGTTTCCCATTAGGGCAAAAAAACAATGCGATTGCAACATTTGTGCAACCGCATTGTACAAATATTATTTCTTTATAACTAGTTATTTCTTTACAACCACTGGGTCTGGAATATCTTCGGTGATACCAGCAACCTTCTTTGCCATTTCTGCGTATTCTTCGAATGGGGTAGAAGCCTTTACGACCATCTTTGCGCCATCGGGCGAACCGCCACCGTGCATACAGCCAGGTACGCCAGCACCGATAGTTAACCATTCAGAAAGTCTAACGGCTCTCATGCGGCTTTCGGTCGAGCAGTCGCCAGCCTTGATGATGTTGGTGATGAATTCGCCGTAAGCAGGATTGTGGAAGTCTTCGTAGGTAGGTGCGCAACCTGTTTCAACGATACCGCCGCCGATTTCCTGGCAGAGACGCTTGGTTTCGTATGGCAATGTAGCAACATACATCTTGTTGAGGTGAGCAATCTTCGAGTTTGAAACCCAAACGCCGTTCTTCTGTCCGCCGAGTGCCATTGCACCAACGCCAAGACCGAAAGTTGTTTCGTTGTTTGCTGCCATAGCAACAAGCTTGTCGTCGAATTTCTTGCTTGAGATGCCGTTTGCGCGAGCCATAAGCATGCTTGCGCCAATCATGATGTCGCCCTGACCGGCAACGCAAGCGCCTATGCAAGCGCGGTAGTTAGCGGTGAAGTATTCGATAACCTTGCCCGAATACTTGAATTCGCCAGCCATGAATACTCTTTCGTTCGGAATGAAAACATTGTCGAAGAGCAGGTAAGCCTGAGTGATACCAGTTTCTGGAATATCCCAGTTCTGCTTGTATTCGCGGTCGTCGCTCGGACGGCGGGTTTCAACTATTGTGAGGCCTTCGATGTCGCGCGGGCAAACGAACGATACTGCAAAGTCGGCATCGGTGTCCTTGTAGCCCGAACCAGGGAGGATGAAGATTTCGTCCGATGCAGCAACACCGCAAATCATAACCTTGGCACCGCGAACTACGATACCGTCGGCACGCTTTTCAACGATGTGGACATTGCTGTCGAGGCAAGGCTGCTGATGAGGCTTCATGCTACGGTTACCCTTTGCGTCGGTAAGAGCTGCTGCGCAGAGGATTCCGCGTTCCTGTGCCGAAAGTATCCAGTTTTTCAGTCTTTCCTGATAGTTGGTGCCAAATTCGGCATCGATGTCGTGGGTAACAGCCCACATAACATTCTGTGCATTCCAGCCAACGCAGGTTCCGCCCGAGCAGGTACCAGTCTGACGGTACATTTCGCGTTTCATGCGTGCGTTGTTCATGATGTCCTCGAGGGTTCTCATCATGCTGTTGAAACGCATAATCGGCTTTCCAGTGAAGTCGGAAACAGTTGTGAAGATGTCCTTCTTTTCTTCGCAAGCTGCGCCGTCGTATGCGCGTGCGTGGCTTTCAACTGTACGGCGGGTTGCCGGATGGGTTGTAACATCGGTGATTAATTCTCCATTCTTGTAGATATTTGGTCTCATTGCCTTGAGGGCTGCCAAATATTGTTCGCGTGTTCTTATCATAATATTATCTTTTAATTTTTGAAAAAATGATTGGCAAAGATAATGATTGTTTTTGAGAATCGCAATATGTTTTAGGATGATTTTTGTGAAGATGACATATTGGTAGCATCAGTTTGTGAAATGATTAGGAAGATGTTACTTCTTTGTCTATAAAGATGTTCAATATGCCAGAGGTGTCTATTTATAGCAAAAAAGAACGTGCCCCAATTAAGAGGCACGTTCTGTATTATGAAACAATTCTATCCAAAATTATTTCTCTTCGCTCAATCTCTTGTAGCCTTCGTAGCGGAGCTTTGCAAACTGTGAGGTGTTAGCGAAGAGTTCCTTGATCACAGTTGCGTTCTTTGCTGTAGAGGTCACCTCATCATCCGCTCCAACTTTGTTTTCCACTTCTCCCAATGGGGCATCTCCCTGCTCAACAACGCCTAAAAATCTTTTGTGTGGTTGTGGTGTATCAAGTGGCACAATTCGTGAGTGATGACATATTCGATGCAAGATGTATGGTGAATATTTATCTCAAGGAGGACAAATATTTTATGGAGAATAGTGACAGAAAAAGAAAAATTTTTATATTTGCCAATTGTTTGGTACAAAATAAGGAGAAAGATGGATGGGTTAACACATTTTTGGATCAGGAGAAGCTATTATGGTGATAGACAATACAATACTTGACAACTTGACTGCTCAGGCCAAGGCATCGCCCCGGCTGCGGATGAATCTGAACTTTCATCAGAGTCTGGATGAGAAGTGCCACCGTTTTCTGAATGCCGTGGAACCGGGTGCCAACATTCCCATTCATCGCCATCCGGAGAAAGAGGAGACATTTGTTGTGTTGCGTGGCAGGATACGTGTCATCACCTACAACGACGACGGCACCATTATCGACGACCTGGTCCTCAACCCAGCGGAAGGCCGCTACGGTGTGAACGTGGGAAAGAATGTCTGGCATACCGTGGAATCCCTGAAGCCGGGTTCCGTCATCTTCGAATGCAAGGAAGGCCCGTTTGTGGAGCATGAGGAGGAGGGGGTATTAGAAATTGACAATTATGAAGGATTTGAATGAGGGTCAATGGTCATGAATATTGTTTTCAGGTCACACAGATTGTTCGAATGGAACGTTTTTCTTTCTAATAAAAAACAAATAAAGCGGATTTTTTTAATAATATTGAAAAAATCGTAATTATAGATAGATATCCAACGAATAAGAAAGTTATTGTTGGTCAGATTCTTGTATCTATTTGTTATATCGGTTTGTTGTTTACCTGATGGTAATATAATATTATTCGTTGTCCCATATTAATTCGGAGAAAAAAAATAGTTGAAACTTACAAAAAATAGAAAAAGGACTTGTGGATTGCAATTGTTGTAATGGATTTTCTGATAATTGGTTACTTCATCGGCCAATCGCTATCGAAGGAGTATGTGATGTGTATTGAGGCAGGTCATATGACAGGAGTGTCGGCCGAGGATCTGCGCCACAAATCATTCTTTGCAACCAGGGCAGAGCTTCAAGACCATGGCAAAACTGTTTCAACCCGCAAAATGATACGCATTGTGGTGAACGGAGGTTGTATGAAACTTCGCAATATAGAAGAAGGTACACAACTATGTGTTGAGAAGAAAGCAAAGGATGCCGACTTGAAGGGCTAGATTAGCAAATGTGACATTTTGATGTTGTATTTGCCCGACATCAAGAAATATAAAATCAGGGAATTCAAGGCTTTTACTCCAGAGGAGGCAATGAGTACATTCTATTATAATGCCGATGGCACAGAACACCCATCGTAGCAGCATCACATACGCGACACCCTGATTGGTGTGGTGAAATGCCGCATCTAACTACACACCTTCCATTTCAGATTCTCTGACTTTTATCGCGACTCGGCGTAGCTCCATCAGCGTTAAGTTAGTTTGCGGTGAACGCCGTCTTGCACGCTTCCTGAAGACTTCGCACTTTTTGCGGTCGAATAAAAAACGACAAAATTGTTTTCTTTCGTTGTCAAGCGAAAGGGAATAGTACACTGAAACCACAGAAATTGCGGCTGCACCGCTGAGCTGGGACATCGTGGAAATTAATTTCAAAATTTGCAACAACTTTGATGAAAAAATGTTATTTTTGCAGGAGAAATATTGAATTATGTTTTTGAAAACGATATCACTGACAAACTATAGGAATTTCGAGCATTATTCTTTAGAGCTTGGGAAGCGGACAACGATGTTGATTGGTCGCAATGGCATGGGTAAAACCAACCTCATTAACAGCATGGTGCAGGCTATTAGCTTTATCTTCTCCAAGCAACGCAATATGCCACAAACCGACTTTATTCGCAGTTCGGACCAGGGCGTGAAACGTTTCTCGGCCACGGATGCCCGTTTCACTACCGACTACCAATACCCAATTTATGTGAGAGCCACGGCTGAAATAAACGGAGGTACCCAACTTGCATGGGGCTTGGAGCAGGAAGGAAGAAAAAGCGGATTGCGCGATTCGC
>CAJOEG010000110.1 GCA_905233405.1 uncultured Bacteroidales bacterium
CTTCCGGCGAAATCGAATCGTTTGATGTCGATATCATCGGCACGATTGACAACGGTAAAGGCGCAAATAAAATGATAATGGCAAAGGCTAATGGTAAACTCGTTGATGACGTCGGTGGAATTCTGCAAGGTATGAGCGGCAGTCCTGTCTACATCGATAATAAACTCGTTGGGGCTGTGTCTGCTGGTATCAAAGACATGAGCCCGTTTACATTCTTCATCACTCCTATCGAAGACATGCTGACAATTTGGAATTATCCTGACAACATTCGATTTTTTATATTACGCAAAATAGATAGCACGTCAACGCGTGGCAAAGTGGTCTATACATATTGTTCGACACCTGATGAGCAAGTTCCAATTCCTCGCAACGTTCCTCGGTGATAGGTGCGCACAGCACTCCTCGTCCATTGTGAAGCATAAAGTTCACTATTTCGGGAGTTATCTTTTCGGCAGCAACTATGAAGTCGCCCTCGTTCTCCCTGTCCTCGTCGTCAACAACTATAACAATCTTACCCTGCTTGAAGTCCTCAATGGCTTCTTCAACAGTGTTCAAATGCCTTTTTATATCTTCCATATCAAGTTCTTACATTAAAAAAATTTTCGAGACACATTCCAACTCATGAAATATGTCCGATTTTTAAGGTCGCAAATTTACATTAAAAATCCGTATGCCACTCCTAAAAAAACATTAAATCGCAATCGCTACGCATCGTCCTCATCTCCAGACTTTTTGCGACGGAATTTGAGCAAATTCAATATCTTGTTCATCACTCGCGGATTTATTCGCAAACTATCGTTTGCAACTGCAATTACCAAATATATGCCAACAGGCAGCAACACCATCGAACTAACCCACATTCCAATACTTGCGGGTGTCACAAGTTCCTTCACTGTGCTTTCAATTGTCGTTGACAAAACATAATAAAGCAGGAATATGAGCACCGACACTACCAGAGACAAGCCGAAACCACCTTTCCTTATCACCGAGCCAAGCGGTATACCAATCAGGCAGAAAAGCAGACAGGCCAACGAAAGCGCATATTTACGGTACCATTCAATCTCGTGCCTTACTATCCAGCCACGCGTACCGTTTACCTCATCGGCAACTATATTTACGTATGTGTTTGCCGACCTCGCATAGTTGACAGCAAACTCGTATATATTCTTCTTCTGCTCGATGTTCACCATCGCCATCAAGGTATCTATCTTTATTTTCTCAACAACAGAGTCATTCTCTGCTGTTATTCTCAAAGGTCCACATTTAGCCCATGAACGAATTACATTATTTTCACCATAAACATCGTTCATCCCCTTAAAAATCTGGAACCGCTTAAAATTGCCACAAATCTCCTGTTCCCTGTTACACAACGCAACGTTCAACGAATCCATAGTATATTTCAACTGCTGGTTGTCGAGCATCTCATAACCGCCCTTGAAAAATTCCTCATTGTTCTTGTCAATGCCAGTAGCATCCAGTTCCAGATACGTCACCTGTCGTTCAAACTTGGAACTCTGGTGCTGATACTTGTTTCCCTTCACATCTTCGTGGCGCGTACCATCGTGAAGTTCAAGTATCATCATCGAATTGTCCTCGGTTACAAGAATATTTCCCGACGAAGCCATTGTCACGTTGTTTGGTGTAGAAGAAGGTCGATGGTCGTATATGAGGATTCCGTTCAAGTCGTTGTTGCGGCTCTTGCTGTCGACCTTAATGCTTATGTCGTCGGCTGGCTCAACAAATATGCCGTTCTGTATGATTACTTCGGGACGCTGCTGCTGTATTCCGAACAGCAACGACCTCATTTTCAGATTTGTATATGGCATCAGATTATTGGAGAAGAAAAACGCAGCGACAGTTATTATCAGATTGAATACGACAAGTGGAGCCATTATCCTATAAAGCGACACCCCACCCGATTTCATTGCAAACAATTCGTTCGTCTCGCCGAGTTTGCCCATTGCCATAATCGAAGCCAGCAGACCTGCCAATGGCAACGCCAACGGCACAAGCGAAAACGAAGCATAGAACATAAGTTCCAAGATTATAGAAAAGTCAAGTCCTTTTCCAACAAGGTCGTCGATGTAGCGCCAAAGGAACTGCATCAGCAGAATGAACACGCAGAGCAGGAACGTTATTATCCACGGTCCTATGAATGCTCTTAAAATGTATCTGTGCAGACGCTTCATAGTTCAGCAATTTTCGTCAACGACAATGGATTTTTTGCAAAATACTCCTCTACAGAAGTTCTGTCCTTGCATAGTTGGTCGGTAAGTTCCGTGACATCGGCAAACTTTTGTTCTCCACGCAACCTTTCCTTGAATACGATTTTGACATTCTGCCCATAAATGTCTGAATCATAGTCAAGTATATGAAGTTCAACAGTCCTATCCTGCCCGTCGAAAGTTGGTCGACAACCGATATTGAGCATTGCAGGAAAAGACTTGCCATCGACCAAAGCCACTACAATGTAAGAACCATTACACGGAACAACCTTGTCGGCACACTGCGGCAAAATATTAGCGGTCGGAAAACCGATTTTTCTTCCTATCCCGAAACCATGCACTACACTTCCAGACAAAGTGTACTCGTATCCCAAGTATTTGTTTGCCAACACAATATCGCCATTTGCAAGCAGACCTCTTATCGATGAAGAACTTATGTCGTCGGAATAGTCGATGTGGAACCTGTCGAGCCGAGAGACGGGAATCTTCGCCGAAGAAATCTCCGACACTCCGTTCTCCTTATGACCTATGGAATTGTTGTAGCCTAGCAGCAATCGAGAAACCGAAAGCCGCGAAACAAGTATATCATCAATGAAACGCGTCCCCGAAAGTCCTGCAATCTCAGAATTGAAGTTCAGCACAAGCAGGTTTCGCACGCCAAAACGCTCAAACAGTGAAAGTTTTTCATCCATTGTGGACAATAGGCCAATCTTACGTCCGAAGAATGCAGCAGGATGAGGGTCCATTGTAATCACAAGTTCTTCCCCACCAATACTTTCTGCCATCCGCTTCAGTTGGCTTATAATATACTGATGTCCAGAATGCACGCCATCGAACACCCCGACAGTAGCGACACAGCCTTTGGAAATTTCGGACGATATTTCACGAAAAACTTTCAATTCCAATTTTTTTGCAAAAATACAATATTATTTAGGATTTACGAAGTACGATTTACGTTACGATTGTTTGAGGTGGTTTGAGGTGGTTTGATATTGTTTCAAATTGTTTGAAATAGTTGACACAAACGTCAAACATTCAAACTCAGAAACGGCGAAACCATAGAAACGCGAAACATGAAACGGCGTTAGCCACAGAAACCACGAATGACACGAATCTACACGAACCTTTAGTTCGACGCAGTCAATGCGTTCGCTACGCTCACGTTGAACCATTGAATGTTAAACCCTTCAAATCATCAAATTTTCAAATCATCAAACTCCTTGAAATTTGAACACAAAACCCTTGAAACGCCGCAGGCATTCAAACGGGCGAAGCCCATCAAACCTATAAACAATTAGAAACGGCGTCAGCCACTGAAACTTTGAACGGCGAAGCCCTCAACGAAGTTAAACGCCGCAGGCATAGAAACTTAGAAACGGCGTCAGCCACTGAAACATTGAAACGCCGCAGGCATAGAAACTTAGAAACGACGAAGCCATCAAACCTTGAAACGCCGCATGCATTCAAACGGGCGAAGCCATAAACCATTTTCAAACAACATCAAACCCATAAACAAAAAATTAATACTTTTGCAACATGGACGAAACGCAGATAGAATACCAAAAATTGACCATAGAGAAGGACGCATCCGAATTTATGGCAAAACTGCCAAACCGCATCTTCATAAACGGACGGCTTGTGGGAATTATGCAACAGAAAAAAGTCTCGATAATGATTCCCAATGGTCAGTACAACATTATGATACAAAGCGCTATCCCTATCCTATATGCTACCGATGAAGTCGAAATTGAACGAGGTGTAGAAAATGTTGTGGTATTCAAGAACCGCGAACGTATATGGGATATTCTATTCACAATAGACCTTGTGCTGTGGATTGCCGGATTCTTTGTGACACTACCCGCTCCTTGGGATATGGTTTACGAAATAGCCACAAACACCTTCCTCGCCATCTGGCTGATATATGAATTTTGTATCAGAAAGAAATACTACAGGATAAGACAATACAAGAAAATAAGAGAAAACTAAACCACAAAATTCCAATCATTACTTTTTGCGAGTTGAACAACGACAAATAGCCTTATACATACAAATGTTTTGAAAATTCTTACAAACTGGGCGAACAATGGTCTGCCGTGGAATTTGCATTTCTGGCAGAAGTATTGCATTGGCAAAGTTAGGAAATCTTACTTTTTAGAGGAATTTATATACAACTTTTCATTTCCCCGTTATCGTCTCCGATTTCCAATTTGTATCTTTTGCCTGTTTCCAATTCCGTTCCGCAACTTCCTTACTTGCATTGGCGTAACAGTATTCACATAGGTGCGGGCAGGTGTTGTACTCGCCAATGTCCTTGCTGACGATGCAGCCGCAGAACTGCCGCTGACCCTTGTCGGCATTGTTTTTCTTCTTTATTGCGTACAGGTTGTCGGGAAGCATTATGGCATCGGCAGGAATTTGTGTACCGAACAGCGAGTTCTCAATCTGGCGAATCTCAACGCCAAGGAACTTCATCAGAGCCTCGTCGTTATATGCAAAGCGAATCATCAGATTGTCGTCGATGCAGCGGTTGTGCTCGATGCCGTCGAGGTCGGCAGCTTCTCCACAGGTTGCTAGAGTGTAGTTCCAGCCGTTTGCCTTGTTTAATGCGACCAGCCGCTGGGCAAACTCAAGCATTTGTTCCTTTGTCCACTCCGAGTAATTGACATTGTTGCGTTCAAGGTTGTTTTTTACTTTCTTGTATTCGGCAATGTCGGCAAAGCTGAATACTAGTTTTTCGGTGTAGCCAAGCAGCTGGTTGCCAATTTTTTCAATCTTGCGGAGCAAGTCGTCAATGCTAATCTTGTCGGTTAGAATCAGTGGGTCGAAACGCCATACCACGCGACCTTTACCCAGTTTATTGACCAAAGCCTTGAATGTTTCAATCCGTTCTGCTACTTCGGGGACTCCGCGTTCCAAGCCTTCGGCAACATAGTCGTTCAAGGTGTATTGTATGTAGCAGTTGATGTTCCGTTCTTGCAAGTAATCAAGATGTTGCAGCAATGGCTTTGGATTTTTCGACCAGAAGACAATGAAACGCGTGTCGGCGTACGAGACATAGCTTTTCACTCCGTTGAAGGGATTTGTCCATGCCGAGTATCCTACTTTCAGCCTATGGAAAAACCAGTCGGCATAGAAGGCTGGGATGTCGGTGCTCCGGCTGGCGGAAACAATTACAGGAAACTGGGCATCAGCCAATTCTCCGTTTTCGAGTCGTATTTTGTCCTTGCGCCATTGTGCCATAATGGAGTGGGTGTAGAGAGTAGATTAAGTTTATGCTTCGACTACGTTTATTTTGCCCTTCGACACTTCGACTTGCCCTTCGACTACGCTTACTTCGGCAAGCTCAGTACGGCGCAGGGAGCGTCTCAGTAGGCGAAGTGCAGTCCGCAAGTTCGCTCATCCGCCGGATCTTTATGACGGAAGGAATGATCATCTCCTTCATCGGCGGTATGGCGGGAAT
>CAJOEG010000111.1:0-5673 GCA_905233405.1 uncultured Bacteroidales bacterium
GACCCCTCGTATTGCTCTGGTATCAAGGCTACCTACATGTATATCAACAATGGCGACTTGACAATTACCTGCCCGTCGTCGAATGATGGTGCAAGAGGCATTTCTACCGATAATTTCCTTCGTATGAATGGCGGAACAGTAACCTTGTCGGTTGCTGGCAACGGCGGTTCGTACACTAATGTAGACAATGTTGCCGACACATACAGTGCAACTTGTATCAAGAGCGATTTGTCGGTTGACATCTACGGTGGAACTCTTGACATCACTTGTAGCGGAACCGACAGCAAGGGCATTTCGTGCGACGGCATAATAAACCTTCACGACGGTACTTACACAATGCGTGCAACAGGCACTGACTCTAAGGCTGTAAAGGCAGACCAGATATTAAATATCAACGGCGGAACATACACCGTAACTTGCAGCGGACAGGAAAGCAAGGGCTTCTCTTGCGATGATGTTATTCACGTCTCTGGTGGAAATGTTAACTTGACAATCTCTGGCAAGGCTGGCAAGGGCTTCAAGTCGGATGTGACTTTTGCAATGTACGATGGTTCTATTACTGCTAACATTTCGGGTGCTACATTGGTTTCTGGAACCGATGCTTCGAATAGTGTTGCTGTTAAGTCAAGTGGAGCAATAATAATTGAAGGCGGAACAATCAACGCAACCTGCACATCGGCTTCGGGTGGAGCAAAGGGACTTTCATCGGTTGGAAATATGACAATAAGTGGTGGCAATATCACAATAACGACTGAAGGTGCTGGTGCTACACTTTCAGGTTCAGGCACTTCTTGTACCGACGGTTGTGCTCCGTGCTGTATCAAGAGCGAAGGAAACCTTACAATACTCGCAGGTATAATCAACTGCTCGAGCACCGGCAAGGGCGGCAAGGGCATTGCTTGCGACGGAATTCTTACTATCGGTGAAATGAACGCCGATAACAATCTCATTGATATTGATGTTATGACTTCAGGTGCACCCGTAAATGTAACCGGTGGTGGACCTGGCGGTGGAGGATTCCCTGGTGGTCCTGGCGGAGGTTCTTCTTCTTCAGATTATTGGAAAGGTCTGCCAAAGTGTATTAAGGCAGTAGGCAACATTGTAATAAACAGTGGACATATTTCTGCATACTGCGCACAGACAAGTGGCGACCCGACAGGCGAAGGTATTGAAAGTAAGGACGGCATATATATCAATGGTGGGTTCATTGAGGCAAATGCATACGACGACGCTATAAATTGTGCTAGTCATATCGAAGTAAATGGCGGATATGTTTGGGCTTATTCTCGTGGAAATGATGCTATCGACTGCAATGGCGCATACTCACAATATAATGGTGGTGTAGTTATCGCTGCAGGAAAAGAAGAGGCTATTGATGCAAACTGTGACGGAATGGGCGGCACTCAAGGTCATCTTATTATTAATGGTGCTACTATCATCGCATACCGCGCATCGAGCGGTGGAATGGGTGGCGGCGGAGGTATGGCACTCCTCGACAGCCCTACATATCAGAATGGACAGAAATATCTTGCACCGACATTCAGTGCAGGTTCAAAGTATTGCATAAAGAACAGTTCGAGCAATACGGTACTTATTTACCAGCATCCGTCAAGCATTTCTGGCAGCGGTTTTATGACAGATTCAGGTCTCAGGGATACTAATAATGGCAGCAAGGCAACTGTCAATTATGTATTTACCAGTCCCAATGTGACATCTGGAACATATACGATGTATACAAATCCAACCATAAATGGTACAGCAAACTGGCACGGAATTTATGTTGGAGCAACTGCAACTACTTCTGGAAACGGAACTTCACTTACAGCACAATAATATTTTATGAAGAAATTACTTTTAGTTATACTCCCTATGCTTCTCCTTGTTGCACTCAGCTCGTGCAACAAGGACGAAGGTGAGGGTGGCACAGGTATCATCGAAGGTGATGTAAAACTTGTTTTACACCCAGATGACAACTATAACCTTGAAACCGACACAATAGTGGCGGCAAAGGTTGATGTCTTTATTGTTTACGGCGACGACACATTTTATGGTGATGATGTCGAAACCGATGCTAAGGGGCATTACCGCTTCAAGTATATGAATCCGGGCAAATACACTATTTTTGCTTATTCAACCAAGCCTGATGGCGAGAAAATCGCTGTTTCGCAGGAAGTTGAGTTGAAGAAGGGTGCTACTGCAACCGTTTCGACAATCTACATTCACGAGGGCAAGGCATACGGCACCTCGATGATAAAAGGGCGAGTGTATGCTAGATATTATCATAATGCCTCTAATTATAATAATCCAAGAGGAGAAGGTTGGGCCTACGACCATCGTGTATTTATCAAGCGTGATGCGGAACCTTATCATTTTGATGATGTGCGTGTTGGTATGGATGGATATTTCTATTTCCAGAAAATCACACCTGGCGACTATACAATTTTCACTTTTACCGAGAATTTGAAAGAAATCCCCGATACTGTAACTCGCAGTGTAAAAGTTGAAAATGCTGGCGAAATATATGAGATTCCAGATACAATTAACATTATTATAAATGTTTAGGATATGAAAAGGATACTCGCAATAATACTTGTGCTGATGATGTCGGCTTTTGTCGTTTGCGCACAGACAACCGAGGAAAAGCGTGAGAAGCGCAAAGGTCTTACCGTAAAGGAATGGAACGAAAACCAAGCCACCAAGACGCGTTTTCTCGACCACGTGACAAAGTACGATGCCAACGGTTTCAAGATTGAAGAAATCGAGTATGCCAACTACGGACAGAAATCGCGTGTGACTTTTGAATACAATACGATTGGAAAGTGTATCAAGGAAGTTGAGTACGATAGCCGCAACAAACCGGTACGCATCCGCAAGTTCGAGTATTATCCCGACGGAAGCAAGAAGAAACAGTACAATTATTTTCCTAACGGCAAACTCGAAACCGTGAAGGAATTTGAGTACATTTTTGATAAACAGTAGTCCGAATGTTGTCATCGATTGAAGATAAATTGCAATCGTTCAATACTATCACCCTTGCCGAAATGGAAAAGGTGAAACTGATGAACAGGGTTGACACCAAATTTTTGGTAACAACCGAGCAACTTATGGAAATCCTTGACCGAATAAGCCAAAGGTATTTTGTGCAGTTCAACGAGGGCAGGCGTATCGCCGATTACAACACGCTTTACTACGACACTCCCGATTGCAAGATGTACATAGCACACCACAACCGCAAACTGAACAGGCAGAAACTGCGCTCGCGCATATATGTTGATAGCAACTTGGCATTTTGCGAAATAAAGACTAAAAACAACAAGGGGCGCACTAAGAAAAAGCGTGTTCCCATCGACTGTTCCAATTTCGGCACTATGTTGCAGAATGACGACACACGAAACTTTGTTTCGGAGCATTTAAGGTACGATGTCAGCGAACTTTCGCCAGTCCTTGAAAACAAGTTTACACGCATAACGCTTGTAAATGTCGAAAAGACCGAACGCCTTACCATCGACATGAATGTCAACCTGATAAATCGTGTAACTGGCAAATCGGCATGTATTCCGAACCTTGTCATCATCGAGCTTAAGCAGGACGGACTATGCCCATCTTATTTCCGCGATGTGCTGCTCGACTTGCGTATAAAACAGAAACGAATCAGTAAGTACTGCCTTGGCACTGTGCTTACAAATCCGAATATAAAGAACAACCGCTTCAGGAGAAAGATGCGGTATATTGAAAAATTGTGTAATACGAAAATTTTATGAAGAAATTATTTTTTCTGATGGTGGCGATTGCCCTTTTTGCGGTAAAAGGATTTGCCCAGGAACAGATGGCAGAAGTTGTCGATTCCGAAAATGCCATTGAAGCAATTGCTGAAGATAATTCGAGTTTCATTGCCGACAACAAGGAATTCGATCCCGACATAGCCCGCGAATTTGCGGATGAGATGACTGCAATTGCATCACCAAACGACATTTTAGGCATTCCGCTGTGGAACAAGGACAGCCTTCTGTCGATGTTCGTTTTGTTCCTTGTGAACATTATAATCTGCTGGCTTATAGTACATTTCCTGTATTATCGCAAGAGCAAGCGCAAAGATTATTATTTCACGTTTATGCTGTTCGGCACGACGGTCTTTCTGCTGATGAACCTGCTCAACAATGTGAACCTTGCAATGGGCTTTGCAATGGGTCTGTTCGCCATCTTCGGACTTATCCGTTACCGCACCGAGCCTTTGCCAATCCGCGAGATGACTTATCTGTTTGTGATTATTGGCATTTCAGTAATCAACGGACTGGCAATGAGCCACGGATACATTAATTTGCTTGCTGTTAATGTGCTGTTTATCATTGTGATAATTATTTTCGATGGTAACAAGGCAATTAAGCATGTGGCAACCAAGATTGTTCTATACGAGCGCATCGAACTTGTAAAGCATGGTCGCGAGGACGAACTTATTGCCGACCTTAAGGAACGCACAGGGCTCGACATTCAGCGCATCGAAGTGGGACACATAGATTTCCTGCGCGATGTGGCATACATCAAGATTTACTATACGCCCATCAGTGACCAAATAAACAGCATCGACACTATGGTCAAGCATAAGGATTTCATGAAATAAAGTTTTTGAAAAAAGTTAGCATCATATTATTGTTTGTTATAATGGTTTGTCTGCCATACATTTCGGTGTATGCGCAGACGACCGATTTTGGTGCTATTGTTGGTGCCGGATACTCTGGTAAGATTGTAAAAGGCTTCGGCTATTCGGTTGAAGGAGAAGTAAAGACCGGTGGAAATTTCACTGAATTCAATCGCTTCAAGGTATCTGGCGGATTTGGCTATTCGTTCTGGAAAAGTCGCTTCAAGGTTTCTGCCGACTTCGACTACATACTCAAGAACCGCCAAACATATATGGAGAATCGCTATCGCGTGAGTGGTGGTCTTACTTATTCGGAGAAGATAAGGAGTTTCAAGTTGTCGCTACGGTCAAAGTATCAGGCATCATTTTACGATGAATCACGCGCTCCGCACAAGTATAACCCCAAGACATACATTCGCAACAGGTTTGAGATTTCGTACAGTTTCTTCAGCAAGCCTGTAAAGTTGTATGCTTCCACCGAGATGTTTATCCGTCTGTACAAGAAAGATGCGCGTTTCATTGACGAGATGCGTACAGTTGTTGGTGTAACATATCGCCTAAACAAGAACAATTCGCTCGACTTTTACCTTCGTTCCGACAACGAGGTGCAGGTGAAGAATCCTGCGAATATTTATTATATCGGAGTGGGGTATAGTTTTAAGTAAGATTTATTTCATTGTTATGCTGAATTTCAGCATTTTGTGGTACTAGTCACATATTTGCCTAATTTTTCCAGCAGTCCCTTGCATCCGTCATTCACATCCTGCCAAGTTGCATCGAAATTTCCCGTGTACCACGGGTCTGCAACATCGCGTGGATGGTCGGTGTAGTTCAGCAATAGTGATATTTTGTGTTGCTTGTCTTCGCCGAGCATTCGTGAAAGGTTGCGCATGTTATTTGCATCCATTGCCACGATGTAGTCGTAGTGTTCGTAGTCGCGGCGAGTAATTTGGCGTGCAGTCTTGCCATCGCACGAGATTCCGTGTTCTGCCAGTTTGCGACGTGCTGGCGGATATACTGGATTGCCGATTTCCTCG
>CAJOEG010000111.1:5738-7041 GCA_905233405.1 uncultured Bacteroidales bacterium
TAGGGCTGCGGCAGATGTTGCCGTGGCATACGAAAAGGATACGTTTCATTGTCTGTGTTGTTTGGTGCAAAGGTAAATATTTTTCTGTTGCTTATTGTGCATTGAGTTGGTGAATTCATTATCTTTGCACTCAATTACGACAAAACAAAAACAATTATGCATAAGATATTTCTGTCGCTCGCATTTCTGATCGCCTTTGCTCTATGCGCAAACGCACAGGAGAAGAAGGAATACAAAATCGGAACAATAGCATTCTACAACCTTGAAAACCTGTTCGATACGCTTCCAGGACCCAACGATGTGGAATTTACACCCGAAGGTCCAAAGAACTGGAACACCGAAAAGTATTTCTCGAAAATCGACCGTATGGGTGGTGTGATTGTGCAGCTTGGCGCCGATGTTACAGGTACTGCTCCTATGATTGTCGGTGTGAGCGAGGTCGAGAACATTACGCCGCTAAATGATCTTGTAAATTGCGAGGCTATGAAGCCATATAACTACAAGGTTGTGCATATCGATGGTCCAGACCGCCGTGGCGTTGATTGTGCTTTGTTGTACCGTCCTGAATATTTCAAGGTTACCAATGTGCGTATGCATCGCGTAATATCTGAGCAGGAAGGTTTTGTCACTCGTGATCAGATTGTTGTTTCGGGAATTTACGATGGTGAGGAGATGCACTTCATAGTGCTTCACTGGCCGTCGCGACTTGGTGGCGAGAAGCGCAGTTTGCCACGCCGTGCCGAAGCTGCAACCACAACACGCCAAATCTTTGACTCCATTATGGCAATCAACCCCAACGCAAAGATAATCGCCATGGGCGACCTCAACGATGACCCTATTAACAAGAGTCTGAAGGACTATTGTAAAACCGTTGGTAAGAAGGATGATGTGAAGGACGGCAAGCTATACGACCCGATGGAGGAACTTTACCGCAAGGGAATAGGCTCGCTGGCATACGGCGACAGATGGAACCTTTTTGACCAGATGATTTTCTCGCCAGCATTCGTAAGTAGCGACAAGTCAACATATGTGCATTACGGAAGCCATGTGTTCAATAAGGCGTTCCTAACGCAAAAGGAAGGCCGCTACAAGGGCTATCCTTTGCGTACTTATGTCGGTACAACATATCAGTCTGGATATAGCGACCATTTTCCTGTTTATTCGTTCATAATCAAGGAGAAATAATATGCTGGTAAAGACTTTCGGCAGTGCTGTCGATGGCATAAATGCTCAGACAATAACCATTGAGGTGAATGTGTCGCAAGGCATAAAATTCTACCTTGTGGGGCTTCCCGACAACGCC
>CAJOEG010000112.1 GCA_905233405.1 uncultured Bacteroidales bacterium
GGCTTTCATGCCGTGCTCTTCACAGCACTTCATGATGCGCTCATCATCCGTGGCCACTACTATCTCATCTATCTCGCTGACTTTCTCAGCCTGTTTGTATACCCACCACACCATAGGCTTTCCGTTTATCAGGGCAAGGGGCTTGCCGGGGAAACGGGAGGACTCATATCTGGCGGGGATCACTCCAATTATCTTCATGGTTTTCATCCTTCTCAGGATCCTTCATCATTCCGTCAGCGTGGATGCCGACGTCGAAAAATATCTGACCGACAACAACATAACAAATCCTTCACCAGCCGACATCAGGGCTGCCATAATCGACATACGCCGCAAAAAACTCCCAGAAGTCACAGAGACTGGCAGTGCAGGAAGTTTCTTCAAAAATCCAGTAGTCGATGCTGAAACATTTGCCTTTTTGAAAGAAAAATTTCCAGAAATAAAATATTTCGCTGCGGGCACAAACTTCAAGCTAGCTGCCGGATGGCTCATCGACCAGTGCGGACTGAAAGGTTTCCAACACAAAGGCGCAGCCGTTCACAAGAATCAAGCTCTCATACTGATAAACGCAGGCAACGCCACAGGAAACGATGTTCTTGAACTATCCCAGATCGTACAAGAAAAAGTTTTTGAAAAATTCGGTGTAAAACTCGAACCAGAAGCAATAATAATCTAACAATCAAACAAATGGCAAAAAAGAAAAAAGTAATCATTCCGCTACTGATAGTCTTTGTGTTAATAGTTGCAGGACTTTTCGTAGCATACAAGGCATACAATTATGCATACGCGCCAAACGTTACAGCCGACAGCGATACCTATATATATATCCCTACCGGAACCGACTACAGCGGTCTACTTGAAATACTGAAATCATCGGGCAATGTAACCGATATGGATTCGTTTGAGAAAGTTGCAGACTTCAAGAAACTCGACCAGAAAGTCCTTCCAGGCAAGTACAAGCTCGAAAGCGGAATGTCAAACAACGAACTCGTAAACATGCTCCGCAGCGGACGACAAACTCCCGTGAAAGTCACTTTCATAAGCCTGCGCACACTCGACATCCTTGCTGGAAAGGCCGCAACCAACATCGAAGCCGACTCTGCCGACATCGCAGTTTTGCTCAAGGACGAGGAAACTGCCCAAAAATATGGATTCAACAAGCAGACTTTCTGCTCGATGTTCATTCCCAACACATACGAGTTCTGGTGGAACACATCCGCCGAAGAATTCGTACAGCGAATGGCCGACGAGTACAAAAAATTCTGGAACGACGACCGCAAGGCAAAGGCAAACGCTCTTGGATTGTCGCAATCGCAAGTCTCCACATTGGCATCAATTGTTGAAAGCGAAACACAAAAAAATGATGAAAAAGCCCGAATTGCAGGTGTTTACATCAACCGTCTGAAAAAAGATTGGCTCCTACAGGCCGACCCTACAGTTGTGTTCGCAGCCGGTGACTTTACAATCAAACGAATCCTCAACAAGCACCTTGAAATAAATTCGCCATACAATACCTATAAATATAAAGGGCTACCTCCCGGACCTATCTGCATCCCTTCAACAACATCAATCGACGCAGTGCTAAACTACGAGCATCACAACTATATGTACTTCTGCGCCAAAGAGGATTTCTCTGGCTATCATAACTTTGCGACTACAAATGCACAGCACGAAGCAAATGCACGCAGATACCACGATGCACTCCGTAAAGCAGGAATTAGGTGAAAACAAAAAAGCCCGATTTCTCGGACTTATATGAATATTAACAAAAAAGAAAGCCTACTACAATTTCATCACCCACAACGATTCGTTGCCTGTCTGCTCCTTCAACCCCTGAAGTTCGGCACAAGCATCGGCAGTATTGGCAAAGCCTTTTACGCTAACCTTATACAAACCTTTCTGCAAAGGCAGAATCTGTGGAGACAAACCTTTTGACACCAAATCGTTGTAAACATTCTCGGCATTGCTATAGTTTGCAAAGCATCCAGCAATTATGTGAACTTTAATATCGTTATTTACTTCTGCAACGACTGGGGTTTCTACAACAGCCTCCTCAACAGCCGTTTCTGCCAATGTAGTCTCATCAACAAACTCTAAAGTTTCGTTGGCAACCACATCTTCAGATTGTGCTTCGGCAACAAAATCTTGCTCCTCAACAAAATCAGCGGTCGGTTCGGCATTCTCCAACACAACATTTTCAGTTACTTGCTCGGTATTTCCACCAACTCCGAAACCTGCAAACACTGTATTATCGCCATTGCCATTTCCAAACAGGCGGTCGAACCAGCCCATATAAATAGACATACAAATAAGTCCGCCAACCACCGCTGCCGACGACAACGACCAGGCAATGGCTTTTCCCCACTTATTCTTCTTACCTTTGTCCTTGGTGCTCTTTATTATTGCACTCTCTATACGAGGCTTCGACTCCGACGGCAACATAGGAAAATTGAACGATGCCAAACCAAACGACTCGTCAAGCAGATTGGATGAATCAGGAACAAACACAAGGCTTCCAGTCCTGCGCGAAAATTCACCCAAACCATCAAACGAAAGCGACTTACCATCGGCAAGTTTCTCGTTAAGCTCGTCCACAAACGACTTTACAGTCCGCTCGGCATCTGCCCACGAAACATTTTCCGTCTGCGAAATATAATTCAGCAGAAGTCCATCGCTCAACGAAAGGCTCTCGTTAAACGCAACCTTACGGCTCGGCGGGTAAAATTCCTGCTTCGAGAAATCCACATCGGCAGGAAAACGATTCGTAACAAATCCTCCAAAGCCAGGAATTATCACGCAGTCGTTGTCGCAAACCAACTGATATACAATATTGTATAGATTCATAATTTCAAAATCAAATCCGATACAAAATTAATATTTTTTGGATTAAACAACTAATATTTTTTATAATACGACGTTGCTCGCAACGTCGCTACAATTGTAAAGACGCAAAATTTTGCGTCTCCGATAAATCCCTAAAATTTCAGATGTTTTACAGAAGAACCGCCCCTCTTTATAATCCTCAACGAATCTATACCTATTTTTAAATGGTCGTGTACAAACTGCTCGGTAACCTTCTTGTCGCTTGCTTCGGTCTTCACTCCCGACGAAACCATCGGCTGGTCGCTTACTAGCAACAATGCTCCGCACGGAATCTCGTTTGCAAAACCGACAA
Source organism: uncultured Bacteroidales bacterium (assembly GCA_905233405.1). Taxonomy (GTDB): domain Bacteria; phylum Bacteroidota; class Bacteroidia; order Bacteroidales; family ML635J-15; genus Bact-19. Next base: position 3,173 of record CAJOEG010000112.1, read on the forward strand.
TAAAAATCGTTGCCGTCTCCATATCCACAGCCATTGCACGCGTCTTGATAAGGTACTTCTTGAAACGCTCGTCGTACTCCCACACCCTGCGGTTGGTGGTAAACACTGTTCCAGTCCAGTAGTCGTGACCGTTGTCACGGATAGAAGTAGAAACAGCACGCTGCAACATAAACGCGGGCAATGCGGGCACTTCTGGCGGCAAGTAGTCGTTAGACGTACCTTCGCTGCGGATGGCGGCAATAGGCAGAATCAAGTCGCCGAGCTTATTCTTTGCCTTCAAACCACCACATTTGCCAAGGAAAAGCACAGCCTTCGGAGCAATTGCACTCAGCAAGTCCATTATTATTGCAGCATTGGGACTTCCCATACCAAAGTTTATTATTGTAATGCCGTCAACCGTGGCACTCGGCATATTGCGGTCAAGCCCTTCCACCGACACATTGTTCCATTCGGCAAACAAATCAACGTACAACTGGAAATTCGTGAGCAGTATATACTCGCCGAAACTCTCCAATGTCTTTCCTGTATATCTTGGCAGCCAATCGCTTACAATTTCTTCTTTCGTTTTCATAATCAAAAACTTTTTACAAAAATACACTAAAAAATATATATGACACACAAATACAGAGAAAAATCTTGCAAGGAGAACAAACAGGCTCGCAGGCAAAAGGCTTGAAGACTAAAAGCCGTACGGACGCAAAATTTTGCGTCTCATCAGATCTTCAAATTTTCAAATCATCAAATCTCCAACCCTTCAAATCACTATTTTTCAACACATTAACAATCTACGTTTAAAATTTATTTACACAAAAAACTTTTTATTTGAAAAAAATGTTAGACCTTTGTGCCTTGAAATTTTAAAAGGCTTAGATAATGAGAATCAAGAATTTCACTTTTATCACTGTAATAATTGCAATTTTTGCATTAGCAATTCCACAAAATACATATTCACAAGTATATCAATTCGAGAATCCAGGCTTCGAACAATGGGATGGCGGAAGTGCCGATGAACCTACAGGATGGAACTCATACCCATCAGCTAACTGCACAATGTTTGTAGGTTGCAGTACAGCAAAACAAAAAAGGCACGAACGCTCAACCGATGTCAGACCTGGTTCCACAGGTCAATATTCATGCCTAATATATGCAAAAAGTGTACTCGGCGTTGTCGCAAATGGTGCTCTTACTAGCGGTCAGATGCAACTTGTTTCGTTGAATACAAGCAGTTCTGACAATGGCAACAGGACAATTCAAACAAACAACGATTTCAACCATCGCCTAAATGCAAAACCAGACTCAATAGTATTTTGGGCAAAGGTCGTAAATGCAAGCAATGCAAGCCAGGCATGCTGTCACCTTTATATACACGACAATTTCAACCTGCAAGACCCATTAGGTGGAAATACAGATTCTAATTATAAATCACACATTATTGGAATGGTTCCATCATACAACTTTACAAACAATGGAAGTACATGGCAACGTCATTCTGCACCAATAAGATACGATGGAGACACCTGCCGATCCACCAACGATCCAGAGTATATTCTCATTACATTCTCAACAAACTATCTTGCAATGCAAGGGAGCGGAGGCGACAAACTCTATATTGATGATATCGAGTTGATATACAATGCCAATCTGTCGGGAATAACCGTAAACGGAAGAAATATTCCAAATTTCAACCAGAACACGACAGAATACTATGTCGATGTTGAATGCGGCTCGACAAACTACATATCGGCAACTACTGCATCTCCACGTGCATCGTATTCTACTTCGCTTTCATCTGACGGTTCTACAGCAACAATAAACGTCAGTCATGGAGACAAAACAAAGACATATACAATCCACTATAGAGGAACTAAGACTACACAGATTTCCGACCATATATGCAAAGGAGACTCGTACAACCAAAATGGATTCACACTGCCAATACAAAACAATGCAGGAATATACACATACAACAATTCATACCATCTGTCCGGTAGTTGCGATTCGGTTGTTGAACTCAGCCTCAATGTACACAACACATACACAACAAACGAGGACTTAATAATCTGTGAAAGAGCGACATATAATTTCCACGGACAAATCATAAACGAACCTGGCACATACCAAGCATTTCTGACAAGCAGATATGGCTGCGACAGTACAGTAGTGCTAAATCTTGACGTTAAGGATTTTTATCAAGTTAATCTAAACGAGCATATCTGCGAAGGCGAAGAATACAATGGTAACGGTTTTGAAGGACGAACAAATGAAGAACCTGTAGTGAGCGTGAACGGTTGCGTGGTCAGATACCAATTACCGCAGACGACATATTAAAAGCTGGGGACATTGTTGCAAATTATGACACAATAGAAGTTGACAACTGGTATGACAACACTAATTATGGGTTTGCTACTAATTCAACTTATTATATATATATTGATTCTACATATTCTGTCCTATTAGACACAACGAAAGCACCAAAACATGAAAACGGACACGAAATAACATACGAATGGGACGAAAGAATATCATCAGACTCAATTGTCCATATCATTAAAATATTGACAAACAAAGAAGGCTGTGATTCTATTGTGACTTTGGCACTTAAGGTGCTACCAAAACCTGTAACGACAGAACCTGAGGCTGAAATAGAACAGACACCAGAAATTGTTAAATTCCTTAAATTCCCCAACCCGACATCAACAGGCGAAATTACTGTAGAAGCAAACTACAACATTACAAAGGACATTTACGAGTATCAGATATTCAACGAACTAGGCATGTTGATGGATACCGGTTACATTACTAGTAAGGACACACTCATTGACGTATCCAAATACAATAGTGGCTACTACTATTTAAAGGTACTTTTCGAAGACAAGAAAGAACAGAAGAAACACAAGGCCTTAAAATTTATGGTGGCAAAATAGACAAGTTTCAAGGTCCGTGTTTATTTTATTCTTGATGCTTATAAGTTTATTAGTTTGATATTGTTTATGGTTTCATAAGTTTTTGGTTGTCTATCTAAAAGAACTACCACAAACCATCCTAAACATAGGATAATCAAACTAATAACACAATTGATTTTTTGAATCATCAAATCTTCAAATTATTGTATCTTTGTGCCAAATTATATAATTATGGATATTTCTGTTGTAGTCCCACTTTATAACGAGGAGGAATCGCTTCCCGAATTGTGCGAATGGATTGTACGTGTGATGAACGAACATTCTTTTTCATACGAAATTTTGTTTGTAAACGATGGAAGCACCGACAATTCGTGGAATGTTGTTTGCGAATTGAAGAAGAAGTACGATGTTGTGCGGGGCATTTCTTTCCGTAGAAACTATGGCAAATCAGCCGCGTTGCAGGTAGGATTTCAAGCTTGCAAGGGCGATGTGGTTATTACAATGGATGCCGATATGCAAGACAGTCCTGATGAAGTACCAGAGCTTTACCGTATGATTAAGGAGGAAGACTACGACCTTGTATCTGGATGGAAGAAAAAACGTTACGATAACACATTTACAAAAAATATCCCATCAAAACTGTACAATGCTACCGCTCGCAGGGTTACCGGCATCAAGTTGCATGATATGAACTGTGGACTGAAAGCATATCGCAACAAGGTTGTGAAAAATATCGAAGTCTACGGAGAAATGCACCGTTATATTCCATATCTGGCAAAGAATGCAGGGTTTACAAAAATTGGAGAAAAGATTGTCGAACACCGCAAGCGTCAGTATGGTGTGTCGAAATTCGGTCTGGACAGATTTGTTCACGGTTACCTAGATTTGTTTTCATTGTATTTCCTTTCACGTTTCGGCAAGCGTCCGATGCATTTTTTTGGACTGTGGGGCAGCGTTATGTTCATTATAGGTTTTATTGCTATATGCGTGGTCGGAGGAATAAAGATAGCGGCTTTGTGCAGACATGTCCCGGCTCCATTAGTTACAGACACTGCCTATTTTTATCTTGCACTGGTAATGATGATACTCGGTACGCAAATGTTCCTCTCTGGCTTTGTCGGAGAAATGATTGCTCGTAACTCGTCAACAAGGAACGACTATCAGATTGAAGAAACATTGGAGTAGCTCATTGTTGAGAAAGGCACAATTTATAGAGTTTTATATAAAGCACAAACAAAAAACTTATTTTGTATTTCATTGATAAGCAAATACTTCGGCTATATATAATTAGCTGGTTATTTGTTGTGCATAAATATGGTATATAGCATTTATTTTTTGTTTGTTATTATAAATCAGAGTAGTAATTTTGCAGACCAAAATTGTTGATGACATCAAATGTTGAATATTGTTAGAAAGATGTGACGGTCAGTGATGAAAGGAGTTTTACTTTCAATATTTTTCTTTTCGTTATCAG
>CAJOEG010000113.1:0-2256 GCA_905233405.1 uncultured Bacteroidales bacterium
TGTTTTTATTGTAAAAAAAGCATGAATAGTTGGAGGTTAAAAATGGAAAATATAATGTGAAGAATTTCAGTTGGGAATAACACCAAAATATCAAAATCTTGCAACCAACGATACATTTTTCACTGGCAACCGCAAGTCGCCGTGGTTTGTGGTGGCATACGGAATGATTGGCGCATCGCTATCTGGCGTGACATTTATGTCGGTGCCAGGCTACGTGCAAAGCAGCCAGTTTACATACTTCGGTGTAGTACTCGGATACACAATAGGTTATATTGTGATTGCATTTGTGTTGCTACCTTTGTACTACAAACTGAATTTAACCTCGATATACACCTATTTGGACAAACGGTTCGGCAGTAATTCGCAACGGACAGGCTCGTTCTTTTTCATTGTTTCACGAATTATGGGTTCGGCGCTTAGGATGTACTTGGTAGTGTTTGTACTTCACGAATTTGTATTCAAGGCAATAGGCGTTCCGTTCTGGGCTTTGGCGCTATTTTTCATTGTGCTAATACTTATTTACACCTTCAAGGGCGGAATAAAGACCATAATCTGGACCGACACCCTGCAGACAACCTTTATGTTGCTTTCTACAGTGATAACCATCGTTTTCCTGCTCAAGGATATGGACATTTCATTCTTTGATATGATGTCGCAGGCTACCGATGAAGGCTACACGCGGATGTTCGATACCGATTGGCGGTCAAACAACTTCTTCCTCAAGCAAATACTCAGCGGAGCATTCATTACCATTGCAATGACAGGTCTCGACCAGGACATGATGCAGAAGAATCTCACCTGCAAGTCGCTGAAGGAGGCTCAGAAAAACATGCTGTCGTTTAGTGTTTGCATAGTGATTGTCAACATATTGTTCCTTATTCTCGGTGTAGCACTGATGACCTACTCGTCGCAGACAGGATTTGCGTTGCCAGAAAAGTCCGACAGCATATTCGCCGCCGTATCGCAGAACTTGGGCTCGGTAACGTGGATAATATTTATTATAGGTCTGGTTGCTGCGGGCTACTCGAGTGCCGACGGAACGCTAACATCACTTACAACAACTTTCTGCTTCGACATTTTGCAGTTCGAAAAGAAGGACTACGACGAAGCCAAAAAGACAAAAATCCGCAAGCGTACGCATCTTGCATTTGCAGCAATATACTTCCTTATCATAATAGTATTCAAGCCGTTCCATACCGATTCGCTCATAAAGACACTTTTCGATATTGCTGGCTACACCTACGGACCGCTATTGGGTTTATTCTGCTTTGGGCTGCTCGTAAAACGTCGCAATCCCAACGACAAGGCAGTACCATTTATTGCAATACTTTCGCCAGTAATCAGTTACCTGCTAAACATCTACTCCGAGGAACTTTTCTTCGGTTACAAGTTTGGGTTCGAGATACTTATTGTGAACGGTTTGTTGACTTTTGTAGGATTGCTGATATTCAGCAGGAAGGAAAGCAAAGCATTAAACTAATGCTTTGCTAACACATATACTTTTTCCCATCACAACCGCTATTGTCACAATTTTCGTCGCAAACATCGGCGTTGCAGTTGTATTCGCTGATGTTATTGCGCTGTACAGCATCAAGGTCGTAGTCGTCGTATTTGCGTGGCTTGCATTCATCTAGTTCCATGTATATTTCAAGGAGTTCAGTATATTTCATAGGTATAAGCACAACCTCATCGATACAAGCTGGAATGAGTATGGTTTCGCCTTCGTTGAGGATTTCTTCGCCATCTTCGGTCTTTACGGTTACCTGTCCGTGTACACAGTGATAAATCACAAACGAATCTATATTGCTGTAGTCTTTCATCAACGAATTCATCACTGGTAGATAGTTGGCGGTGAAATACTTGCACTCGACAATCTTGTTGGAATGGTCGGGCATGCGCGAAAACTGGATTGAATTCTTGTCGTTCTTCTTATAGTCGATGACATCGACGGCATATTGCGTATGCAGTTCGCGGTTGCCACGATTGTAGTCGTAGATGCGGTATGTTATGTCTGAAGTTTCCTGAATTTCCACAACAGCAGTACCAGTACACATTCCGTGTACGCGCCCAGCAGGAATAAAATAGAACTCACCTGTCTTCACATTCTGGTACTTGAGCAGATTTTCGAGGGTGCCGTCCTGAATTGACTGGAGCAACTCGCGTTCGGTAGTGTCGCGGTTGAATCCGTCGATTATTTTTGCATCTTTATCTGCATCAAGGATATACCAAGCTTCTGTCTTGCCACGGGCATTATGC
>CAJOEG010000113.1:2283-7686 GCA_905233405.1 uncultured Bacteroidales bacterium
CGTCGGGATGTACCTGTACCGAAAGGTTATCCTTGGCATCTATGATTTTCAGCAGTATCGGAAATTCGTAGCCGTATTCCTCCAGAACTTTCTCTCCCACAATTTCATCAAGGTAAACCTCGATTATTTCCTGCAGCGTATTGCCTTTCAGGAAACCGTTTGCTACAACCGAAACATCGTCCTGCACACCAGAGATTTCCCAGCTTTCGCCACAGTTTTCGGGAATACTGTAGTCGTTCTTAATTTTGCGTATCTTGTCGCCGCCCCAGACTTTAGTCTTGTATATCGGCTTGAATTTCAATGGATAAAGCATATCAAAAATATATTTGTGTTCGAGAAACAAAGGTAAGGAAAATTTACGATTTGGCAAAGCCGAGCTAAAGGTTACGAAGTACGATTTACGATTTAATTGGCTAAAAGTCGAACAGAAGACAAGTTGGGCAGTCTGCAAGACCGTTAGACTGTAGGACTGTTAGACTTTAAGCCTATCATCCTTCTGGCTCGAAAAAAATCTCTCGCCATTAAAAAAGATTTCGTATCTTTGAAGCCACAAAAATTTTACACGATATGCTAGTTGTAGGAATTGCAGGCGGTTCGGGCGCAGGAAAGACGACGGTTGTCAACAAGATTACCGCACAACTGCCGAAGGATATGGTAACATTGGTGCCACAGGATTCGTATTATTGGGACAGCAGTCATCTGCCGATGGAAGAACGAAAAAAAATAAACTTCGACCACCCAAATGCCATCGAATGGGAGTTGCTAATCCGTCATATCAAGGAACTGAAGGAAGGGAAATCGGTAGAACAGCCGATTTATGCATATATAACCAGTTCGCGTGCACAGGAAACGCTCACAGTGAAACCGAGCAATGTAATAATAGTTGAGGGCATAATGGTGCTTACCCAGCCAGAATTGCGCGACCTGATGGATGTCAAGGTTTATGTAGATGCCGATGCCGACGATCGTCTTGCCAGAATTCTCCGTCGCGATACTGTTGAAAGAGGTCGTTCGGTAAACGATGTACTCGAACATTACTACGAAACCGTAAAGCCGATGCATCTACAGTTCATTGAGCCAACAAAGCGTTATGCCGACATCATTGTACCAAACATTGGCGACAACGATGCAGCCGTGAATCTGCTGGCAAAATTCATTCATCAGCATATCGATAACAATTAAATTTACAATAATGCAGGAGATAGACCTTAAGAACGTAATGTTCATCGACATTGAAACCGTACCGATGTGCGCTTCGTTTGACGAAATGCCCGAAGCATTCAAGAAGCATTGGGACAAGAAGTCAAAGAATTTCAGAGCAGAAACCGAAACTGCCTCCGATGTTTACCAGCGTGCTGGAATTTATTCCGAATTTGGAAAGATTGTGTGCATATCGGTAGGATTCGTCAATGGTGACAAGTTTCGCGTAAAGTCGTTTTATGGCGACGACGAGAAGGAAATCCTTGCGGGATTTGCCGATATGCTTGCGAAGTGGGATCCGTTTGGCAACAAGATGCTTTGTGGACACAACATCAAGGAATTCGATGTTCCATATATTGCACGGCGTATGCTCGTAAACCGTATGTACAATCTGCCAAAGGCACTCGACTTGTCGGGAAAAAAGCCTTGGGAAATAAAGCATATAGACACGCTTGAATTGTGGAAATTTGGTGATTACAAGAATTTTACATCCCTTGCACTTATGGCCGACCTTTTTGACATTCCTACGCCAAAGGACGACATCGACGGCAGCGAAGTCGCTGGTGTTTACTACGGTGAGCACGATGTTGACCGCATTGCAATCTACTGCGAGAAGGATGTGTTGTGTGTAGCAAACCTTATGCTCAGGTTACAAGGCAAAGATATTTATATGTATGAGCAAATGGAGAGAGCAAACGGGTAGGTGAATTTTAAAATTGAAATCAATAATTTATTGTATCTTTGTATCTCATTTGTAAACAGTAAACATGAGTGACATAGACAACAAGATCATCTTTTCGATGGTCAATGTAAGCAAGAAGATTCCGCCGCAGAGGCAGATATTGAAGGATATTTATCTGTCGTTTTTCTACGGTGCTAAAATAGGTATAATCGGTCTTAACGGTTCGGGAAAGTCAACGCTCCTAAAGATTATTGCAGGAGTAGATAAGGCTTTCGAGGGCGAGGTTGCATTCTCGCCGGGATATACCGTTGGCTATCTGCCACAGGAACCCGAGCTCGACAACAGCAAGACCGTGAAGGAAATCGTTGAGGAAGGCGTACACGAAATAGTGTCGATGCTCAAGGAGTACGAGGAGATTAACGACAAGTTCGGTTTGCCAGAGTACTACGAAGACCCCGACAAGATGGACAAACTTATGAACCGTCAGGCCGAGTTGCAGGACAAGATTGATGCTGCCGATGCGTGGAACATCGATTCCAAACTCGAACGCGCAATGGATGCACTGCGTTGTCCCGATGGCGACGAGTCGGTAGCTCACCTTTCTGGTGGCGAACGCCGTCGCGTGGCTTTGTGCCGCCTGTTGCTTACCGAACCCGACATTCTTCTGCTCGACGAGCCTACCAACCACTTGGATGCCGAGTCAATTCACTGGCTCGAACAGCACTTGCAGCAGTACAAGGGCACTGTAATCTGTGTAACCCACGACCGTTACTTCCTCGACAATGTTGCAGGTTGGATACTTGAACTCGACCGTGGCGAAGGCATTCCATGGAAGGGCAACTATTCATCGTGGCTAGAGCAGAAGACTGCTCGAATGGCAATGGAGGAAAAGGTCGCTTCGAAACGTCGCAAGACTTTGGAGCGCGAGCTCGAGTGGGTGCGCATGTCGCCGAAGGCACGTGGAACAAAGTCGAAAGCCCGTCTGTCGGCATACGACCGCATGCTCAACGAAGATGTAAAGCAGAAGGAAGAAAAACTCGAAATATTCATTCCGAACGGTCCGCGTTTGGGCGACAAGGTGTTGGTTGCCAACAATATCACCAAGGCATTTGGCGACAAGTTGTTGTTCGAGAACCTAAGTTTCTCGCTTCCGCCAGCAGGAATTGTTGGTATCATTGGTCCCAACGGAGCAGGAAAGACTACGCTTTTCCGACTGATGATGGGACTTGTGCAGCCCGACAGCGGTAGTTTCGAGATTGGCGAGACCGTAAAGATTGGCTATGTTGACCAGGCTCACGAAGCAATTGACCCAGAAAAGACCGTGTTTGAGGTAATCTCTGGCGGCGCGGAATTTGTTCAACTTGGCGGAAAACTGGTTAATGCCCGTGCATACGTAGGTCGCTTCAACTTCAGTGGTGCCGACCAGGAAAAGAAATGCGGAGTGTTGTCGGGCGGCGAGCGGAACCGTCTGCATCTGGCATTGACCTTGAAGTCGGAAGCCAACGTACTTTTGCTCGATGAGCCTACCAACGACATAGATGTCAACACTTTGCGTGCTTTGGAAGACGGTCTTGAGGATTTTGCAGGCTGCGCCGTAGTAATCACTCACGACCGCTGGTTCCTCGACCGTGTTGCAACTCACATTCTGGCATTCGAGGGAGATTCGCAGGTGGTATTCTTCGAGGGTTCGTACTCCGAATACGAGGAGAACAAGCGCAAGCGTCTTGGCGACATTGACCCACATAGATTGAAATATAGAAAATTGATGGAGTAGGAATATGAAAATAAGAAATCTAGTTTTTGTATTTGTTAGTTTGTTCATACTAGCATCTTGTACCCCAAAAGGGCAGAATCTTGACTTTAATCCAATTTCAAATTTCAATTCGGAGAATGATACCGTTTTACTGGATATGGATTTGGAAAATGTGGTGCTTAATGGCATTGTACTGCCATCGGTACACCAGACTTATGACGAGGGTTTTAAGTTTACTTTTGACGTGCCTTCGTTGGATGGCAATAAACTTTACTACAAGATTTATTATCAGAACGAAACCTATAAGTTTCCCGAAGGCGACTCTTTGTGCGGCGAGAATTTCTACGGAAGCTGGGAAGATGTTTCCGTTGGATTCAAGGAAATTGCTGATGACGGAAAGATTGAGGATTATTTCCGTATAGTTGGAAATCCGCGCGACGAGAAAATTTATTATGGCAGCGATATTTCAGAAAACACTGCAAGCTACGAAAGGATACAGAAGGTTGCCGAGCGGATAAAGCAGCAGCCAGAATGGTATGCTTCAATCGTGGATAAGGCCAAAAAGAATGGCTTCTCAGTCGAAAAACAGTTGTTTCTTGACGCACAGTGGTGTCTTGCCAACGACCGTCATGCCGATGGAAATGTAAACCATCGCTGGAAACGCAATCCGCGTGTTGGCTGCTATTCGTTTATGCTGGTTGTTTGCAACGAAAAAGGTCTTGCCGAAATTCCAGACTATGTGAAGAACATATCGCTGACAGATGAAAATGGCAAGTTTGTAAATCCGTTTGAGTGGTTCAAGAATCACAATTCATCGAACATAATAGCCGAAAAGAGCAAAAAGGTACTTAAGACAAGGGCTGTAATCACTCCGAAAAACGGAATTTTTGTTGACGAACTTAACATTCGTACTCCTGAATATAGTATGGATAACAGTTGCGATGAATGCGGTTCAAACGATTCGTTGTATAGGAAGGCTTTGTTCCAGCAGTTCTTCCCCGCAGTAAGCCAGCAATACACCTTGCGCAACATTCCCGAAATCGGCGATGTGGTTGGAAATCCAGATTTTACATTGGAAGAATACGCCAAAGGCGACAAGAAATATCCTGCTTCGCGACGTTTGCAGGACTATCCGCAGATAACAGACAAGCCTTGTTCTACAGTAAAGGTTGCCGAAAATGGAGAATATATAACTATTGTAAATCCAGGTTCCGAAGCCAGCAACATGAAAAAGGAATCGACAGGCATAAAGACGCGCTTGGGCTTTACCTACGGCAAATACCGTGGAAAAATCAAGTTCCCGTCAATGCTTAACGAGAACAATATCTGGAATGGGCTTACATACGCATTCTGGATGATATATCAGGACAACCATCCGTGGAACAACCGTCGCGGCTGCTACAACTGCGGGTACATCGACAAGGGTGATGACTCGGAAAATCCTGTGCGCGAGACTTTTAACAAGTATTCGGAGATTGATATTGAGATTGTTAAGGCTTCGAGGTACTGGCCGGAGCAATATTATAGGAATAAGCCCGCTCCAAAGGACGATGCCATGCACAGCAACGAGGTTATGTATTGCTGCACTAACTGGGATTTGGCTTGTCCGCAGCCGGTGAATTTTGCATCGGGCATAAACTACATAAACTACGAAGGCGCAACCTACGAGGCTATGCGTTGGTCAGACTTGTACAAGGCGTTGACAATCAAAACTCCGATGTCGAACGATGTGTTCAGCGAGGAATACTATTACTACGAAATCGAATGG
>CAJOEG010000113.1:7762-11906 GCA_905233405.1 uncultured Bacteroidales bacterium
TATTCCAAACAACCAGATGCTGTGCATCATCACGCAGGAATACCATTATTCGGAATGGTGGCCACCAATAGTGTTCGAGCAGGGGCTTATCCCATTCAACAAGACTGATATTGAAGGACGTGTATATGAAATTATAATAGAATAAAAAAATGATTATTAGCAATCATAACATAACAATGAACCCGAAGGAGATTGCTCGCAAGCTTCGCGAGGTTGCAAGCAACGTTTCGGATAGTTTGATTCACACAGCTCCCCGTTCCGTATCGCTGGTTCATCATAACTTCCGAAATGACGTCTCTGGAGTCATTCCACAAAGCAGAACGAACAGGCGTAGGAACGAGCCTTGTGAGTTCGCTTATGCGGAATCTCCTTTTTGTGCAAATTGCGGATAATCATAAGAAAAAAATATATGGTATTCAGCAGCAACATATTCCTATTATATTTTTTGCCAGCATTTCTGGTGCTGTATTTTGTTACCCCCAATAGGTTCCGCAATTACACTTTACTTTTGGCTTCGCTGGTGTTCTACGCATACGGAGCCCCCGACTTCATCATACAGCTTACAGCATCAACAATATTGAATTTCTTCCTCGTGAAGTTTATGTGCAAGGCTGAAAAACAGTCGATACGGAAACTTTTCTGTGGAATTTCCATTTTTGTAAGCCTCGGATTGCTCGCCTACTACAAATATGGCAACTTTACGATGGAAAACATAAATGCCATTCGCGGAATGTTTGGCAGCGAACCAATCGAGTGGATTAAGATTCTGTTGCCGATAGGCATTTCGTTCTTTACCTTCCAGAGCATAACATATACCATTGATACATACCGCGGTGTAAACGAGCCAATGCGCAAGTTGTCGGACTACATCGTGTATATAATGATGTTTCCGCAGCTGATTGCCGGACCTATTGTCCGCTACAACGAGATAGCAGGTCAAATTACCAATCGCACGCATAGCTGGTCGGAATGCTTGCAAGGATTCTACCGCTTTGTAATCGGCTTGAGCAAGAAGATTCTTGTCGCCGATGTGCTTGGCCGCTGGGTCGATGTGCAACTTGGCGGTGACATTGCATTGCTCGACACAGGCACTTCGTGGATAGTGATAATGGCTTACACTATGCAGCTTTATTTCGACTTTTCGGGCTATTCCGACATGGCAATAGGTCTTGGCAGGATAATGGGTTTCTCATTCCCCGAAAATTTCGACAATCCTTACAACTCGGCGAGCATAAGCGAATTCTGGAGGCGTTGGCATATCACGCTCGGTGCATTTATGAAGAACTACCTGTACATTCCGCTTGGTGGAAACCGTTGCTCAAAACTGCGTATGTATTTCAACCTTTGGGTTGTTTTCCTGTTGTCTGGCTTGTGGCATGGTGCAAGCTGGAACTTTGTAATCTGGGGCGCATATCACGGATTCTTCCTTGTGATGGAAAGGCTGTTCCTTGGCAAGGTTTATAAGCGGATAGGTAAGGTTCCGAGCGTAATAATTACATTCATTCTCGTTATGGTAGGCTGGGCAATATTCCGAATCGAGGATATTGGTCAGTGCTGGACTTTTATATCGCGGTTGTTTTCGTTCGACTTTACCGCATTTGTACCGTTGAAGGATGGTCAGTTCGTTGCTACTCTTGTGGTTGCATTGGTATTCTCGTTTGTGGCACTGTTCGGTTTCGGCAAAAAGATGCAGAAATTTGTGTTTTACACCGATTATTCGGGATGGCAGCATATTGTGGTGTGGATAGTTGCAATGTTCCTGTTGTTGTTTAGCATTGCGGCACTCAATGTTTCAAGTTTTAGTCCGTTCATTTATTTCAGGTTCTGATGGAGAAGTGGGTTACTAGAATATTGTGCATACTGACGATGGCGTTTTTCCTGCTGGTTTTCTTGCAGGAAAAGACTCATTTCGTTCACATCAGGCAGCTTGGTGGAGTAGTGGAGGAGGTTGTGTATCCTAAGTTTACAATGCAAAGCTATGCCGACAGGTCGTACCAGAACAATCTTGAGGCATATTCCAAGCAGAATTTTGGCTTCAGAGAATGGTTTTTAAGATGCTATAACCAGTATCTGTGGGATTTCTACGGTATGACAAGCGCTCTTGACGTGTCGGTCGGACGCGATGGCTGGCTGTACGAGTCGTGGTTTGTCGAGGATTATTATCATAGCCGTATGTACAAATACACCGATAATCCCGAAATTTTTAAGAATAAGCTCAGAACTGAGGCTATACGATTGTATAAGGTGCAGGAAATTCTAAAGGAATTCGGCGTGACCTTGTTTGTAATGCTCGAACCTGGCAAGGATAGGGTGTTTCCCGAATATCTGCCCGAAAGCAAGTGGGGCGATGAACCAGAGGGTGTGAGGGCTGCCGACTATTATCCGTATCTGTTCGATAGTTTGGGTATTAACTATATAAACTTTTCGAAATATTTTGTCGAGCAGAAAGGCAAGGTCGATTATCTGTTGTTTCCGCAGACTGGAACTCACTGGTCGAATATTGCATCGTTGTATGCAGCCGACTCGTTGTTTAAGTACATGGAGCAGATTGGCAACAAGAACATCAGCAATATCGAAATAGGCAAACCGTATTACGACACGACCCGCAAGCCCGACGATGACCTTGAGCAGATGATGAACCTGATAAGGGAAATCCCTAAGGCACCGAATATGTATGCCGATGTTTCGGTTGTCGAGGATACGTCGGCGGTAAAGCCCAAGCTGATAACTATAGGCGATTCATTTTTCTGGAATATTGCAAACGAAATTCCATTAGGTTCTATTTTCTCCGAATACCAGTATTGGTACTACAACAGCACGGTATATTTCAACCCTAATTATAGTTCCACTTCGGAAATTGACCTTCTTGCCGAACTTTTAAGTGCCGACTATGTTATGCTTTCATATTGTACTGCAATGATATATGACATAGGCAACGGATTCAATACAAATGCGCTTGTGCATCTGTGCTACGACGATGCGCAGATAAATGCTGTTCTTGGAGGCATTATGGCAAGTATGAAGAATGATGAAAATTGGATGGCTTCGCTTTACGAAAAGGCTGATGCTAAAGGTGTCGGAATCGAAGATGTAATGCGAGAGGATGCCGAATATCTTATTTTTACAGATCCTGAAAATTATTTTGAGGAACTATGTGTATCAGGAATACCAACGATACGAAACAAGGATATGTGCATAAAGAGGATTAAAGAACAAATTTATTCTTATCCTGTATGGCTAGATGAAGTTAAGCGTAAGGCCGAAGAGTGGAATGTTTCGCTCGACTCGGCGGTTACTCGCAATGCTATATGGTATTATAATCAGCATAAATCGGAGCAGTAGGAATGGTTTTCAGTAGCAGCATATTTTTACTTTACTTCCTGCCGATATTTCTGGCGGTTTATTTTCTTGCCGATGTTAAGTTCAAGAATTATATCGCGCTGATTGCCAGCATATTTTTCTACGGATTCAGTTCTCCTAAATTCCTGTTTGTGCTGCTTGGCTCTATAATCGCTGATTTCTTAATTGTTAGGAAGATGGCAAGGACTGAGTCGGTGAAGGCAAGGAAAGTCTTCCTTTCGCTGTCGCTTGTGCTAAACGTTGGTTTACTTGCCTATTTCAAGTACGCCAACTTCTTTATGGACAATATGAATTCGATATTCTCGGCTTTGGGGCTTGCTCCGCACGAATGGTCGGCGGTGGTACTTCCCATTGGGATTTCGTTCTACACTTTCCAGAAGATAAGCTATTCCATTGATGTCTATCGTGGCACTTCGGCTCCGTTACGAAACATTTGCGACTATGCCCTGTTCATAATGCTTTTCCCGCAACTTATTGCCGGACCTATAGTCAGATACAACGAAATTGCCACGCAGATTACCGACCGTCGCAAAAACGAAACCATCGACAACAAGATACTTGGCTTGTACCGATTCATTATAGGTCTGTCGAAGAAAGTATTGATAGCCAATGTGCTTGGCGAGTATGTTGACAGTATTTTTGCTTTGCCTGCCAACGAAATAGGTTGCCTGAATTCGTGGATTGGCATAATGGCATACACTTTCCAGATATATTTTGACTTCTCGGGTTATTCTGACATGGCTATAGGAATCGGACGCATGATTGGCTTCAAGTTTCCCGAGAA
>CAJOEG010000114.1 GCA_905233405.1 uncultured Bacteroidales bacterium
ACAAGCCAAAACCGAGTATTTCATCGGCACGCTCAAACATCTTCTTTGCACTCGAACTTGCATCGTACAAGTCCTTGCCCATACCCGAAAACTGGGAACCCTGTCCCGGAAAAACCAATGCTTTCATTATAATCTGTTTCTGTCAATTAATGCTAAAAATTCCTGCCTTGTCTTTGCCTGCTTGAGGAATACGCCTGTAAAGTCGGAAGTTGTGGTTATTGAATTCTGCTTCTGCACACCGCGCATTTGCATACACATGTGGTGAGCCTCGATGACAACTGCCACGCCAAGCGGGTCGAGCGTATTCTGGATGCAGTCCTTAATTTGCGTAGTGAGGCGTTCCTGCACTTGCAAACGACGCGAGAAAACATCTACCACCCGTGCAATCTTGCTCAAACCAGTAATATAGTGATTTGGAATATATGCCACGTGCGCCTTACCATAAAACGGCAACATGTGATGTTCGCACATACTATAAAGTTCGATATCCTTCACTATTACCATCTGGCGGTAGTCCTCGCGGAACATTGCGGAGCGGATTATCTGCTCGGCATCCATATCGTAACCCTGAGTAAGGAACTGCATTGCTTTGGCAACCCTTTCGGGAGTCTTAAGCAAACCTTCGCGCTTTACATCCTCGCCAAGAATGCCAAGAATCTCGCTGTAAAGACTTGCAAGGCGTTCTGTCTTTTCCTTGTTGAACTTCTCAACCTTTGCATATCCCTGCTCGTCAGGGTCTAAAACTGTATAATTCATTACGCGTAAAATTTGGCGCAAAAATAAATATTATTTACGATTTACGAGGTACGATTTACGATTTGAAGATTTGAAGATTATCATTACTTTTGTCCCTTGCCAATAGACTAACAATGAAACTGATAGGATACGACAAAATAAACGCAAAAGGCTACCTGATAGCTGCGGTGTTCATCATAGCGCTTGGAATAGGAATACAGTTCAAGTACATGAACGAATTTCCAGCATTTATACACGCCTGGGCGCAAGATGACCGATATGCTCTTGCCACCGGCTTCCTCGACAACGGATTCGATCTGTTTCACCCCGAAACAAACATATACAACAAGCAGTTCCCCGGATGGTGGGAAGAAGCATACGACACCACAATAACCGCCGTCGATTTTCCTATACACGAATACATTGTGGCTCTGCTGATGAAACTTTTCGGCACGACTTCGCCATGGGTGTTCCGTTGGTGGACTTTGATTTGCAGTTTCATAGGACTGTTTTTTCTGTATAAAGCATCGTTCATCATTACCGAAGATTGCCAAAAGTCGCTGCTCGTCACTGCAATAGCAATGACAGCACCAGTCTACGCATACTATTTCAACGGATTTATGCCTGGAATTCCCGCTTTTGCATTAGGCGTAATCGGACTTTGGTCGTATCTTAAATATTACAAGGACGGCAAAAAGAAATTCTTCCATCTTGCCATTGCACTGATGACATTTGCTACACTTATGCGCACATCCTTTGCAATAGAACTGATTGCAATACTCGGATTCGAACTGCTACGGATTTTCCGCAAGGAAAGCACCTTCAAGGACAAACTGCCGACCGTAATAATATCGTTTGCACTCATACTTGCATACATGGCTTGGAATTCACATCTACGAAGCAAATATGGTTCGCTTTTCCTAAACGAACTTATGCCAGCCGACAACCTTGACGATTTCCGCGACTTCCTAAACGACGCAAAGAACAACTGGGAATACCAGTATTTCCAAGAATTCCACTACCGCATATTCGAAGTGCTGGCTGGATTGGCTGTAATTGCAGGGATTGTCAGACTGATATTAAAACTGAAAAACAAGGACGACAAAGCCAAGAAAAGGCAATTGACAATTTGGCTTATTCCAATTATATACCTATTTGGCTGCTTCTTGTTCTTAATCGCAATGATAAGGCAGTTCCCAGATCACGACTACTACTTTATAGATACATTTTTCCTGCCTATATTGCTACTATTTGCACTGATGCTTGGCACTTTGCCTAAAATCAAGAACCACATTGCTGGCGGAATATGTCTTGTCGCACTTGGTGTGCTTTGCTACTTCATGATTGCAAACGTAACCGATACACAAGTGAGCCGGCGCAATATGGAAGACGGAGCCTACAAGACAAGCCTCAACTTCGAAGGGTCTGCCGAATTCCTCGATTCGCTCAATATTTCACGCGATGCAAAGATTTTGGCGCTATACGCATACCCGCAAAATGGTCCGTTCATACAGATGAAACGCAAAGGATACACGGTGATGCGGCACAAGGAAAACATAGTAAAGCCGGCACTAACATGGGATTTCGACTATATTGTCATCGAAGACAATATCTATAGGAACAAATTTGAAGAACGAAAGGACGTGCTTTCGCGACTTTCGAAAATTGCCGACAATGGCAAGATTTCGGTATGTACTCTAAGCGACACGGTCGTATGCGAATCGGTACAATAACAAAAAAGCCGTCCAGACAGACGGCTTTTCATATTACAAAATCAATTTTTACATTGTTCTGCCTGGATAAACTTCCAGAGCGTGCTTCAAAACCTCGATTGCATTCTTAAGGTCTTCGATCTTGAGCACGTAAGCAACGCGAACTTCGTTCTTGCCAAGGCCTGGAGTGTTATAGAAGCCAGTTGCAGGAGCAACCATTACGGTCTGTCCGTTGTACTGGAATTCCTCGAGCATCCATTTTGCAAACTTGTCGGCATCGTCGATAGGAAGCTTAACTACGGTGTAGAAAGCGCCCTTAGGATTTGGACAATATACACCAGGAATTTCGTTCAAGCCCTTAACCATAAAGTTACGGCGAGCAATATACTCATCATAAACTTCGTGGAAGTATTCGTCTGGAGTATCGAGAGCAGCTTCTGCTGCAACCTGACCGAATGACGGCGGGCAAAGACGAGCCTGAGCAAACTTGGTAGCAGTTGCGATAACTTCCTTGTTCTTGGTTACCAAGCAACCTACGCGAACACCGCACATGCTATAACGCTTCGAAACCGAGTCCATCATGATGACATTCTGCTCGATTCCCGGGATCTGCATAGTCGAGAAGTGCTTGTGACCATCGTAGCAGAATTCACGGTAAACTTCGTCGGCATACAGGTAAAGGTCGTGCTTCTTAACGATTTCGGCCAACTGGAAGAGTTCTTCCTTTGAATAAAGGTAACCTGTCGGGTTGTTAGGATTGCAGATTACAATACCTTTGGTCTTAGGAGTTATAACCTTCTCGAATTCTTCGATTGACGGAAGTGCGAAATCGTTCTTTATGCTCGAAGTGATAGGCTTGATAACAACACCAGCCTGCATTGCAAAACCATTATAGTTTGCGTAGAAAGGTTCTGGAACTATTACTTCTTCGCCAGGATTGAGGGTAGTCATGAAAGCAAATACGATTGCTTCCGAACCACCAGTAGTGATGAGCATATCGTTTTCGGTAACGTCGATGCCAATCTTCTGGTAGAAAGCAGCCAATTTCTTTCTGTAAGAAATGTTACCTGCGGTATGGCTGTATGCTATAACCTTGTCGGTCATGTTCTTTACTGCCTCCAAAGCAACTTCTGGAGTCTTAATGTCGGGCTGACCGATGTTAAGATGGTAAACTTTTACACCTCTTGCTTTTGCTGCGTCTGAATAAGGAACCAACTTACGAATTGGTGACGACGGCATGTTTTTTCCTTTTTCTGATATCTGTGGCATATCTTTTTAATTTATTTTATTGATAATTACTTTTTTACTTGTTTTAATTCTTCAGACTTTGCGACTTCCGCCTTCTTTTCGACTGCATCAATCTTTTTTTCAACCTTTTTTTCGTCAGGAAGAGCAGTTTTTACATCGTTGGCATTTGGAGAAACAATAGTTCCCCTGATTTCCAACTGGATAGGATTTTCGTTCCCTTCAATGAAAACCTTTATGGTCTTGGTAAACTTTCCAATCCTATTGCTATCATATTTTACTTTGATAGTACCTTTCTTCTTCTTTGCAACGGGTTCCTTTGGCCAGTCTGCTGCAGTACAACCGCACGAAGTCTTTACATTTGTCAAAGTAACAGGCTTTTTCGTTACGTTCTTGAAAGTGAAAACACAACTTGCATCGCCACCTTTTTCCATAGTGCCAAAGTCGTGAACCAACTTGTCGAACAATATGCTTGAACGCTTTTCAACGTTTTCTGTCTGTCCCTTGTCCTTTTTTTCTTTCTTTGCCCCATTTTCCTGCGAAAACGCAACACTTGCAATCATTACGATTGCCAAAACAAAAAATATCCTTTTCATACGTTATGAATTTTTTACAAAGGTAGAGTAAATTTTGATTCAATGGTTCAAAAATTCAACAAATGTTTATGGGTTTGAAATTGTTTGAGATGGTTTGAAGTTGTTTGAAGTTGTTTGAGATGGTTTGAAGTTGTTTGAAGTTGTTTGAGATGGTTTGAGGTGGTTTCAAATTGTTCGAGACTCAGAAACATTCAAACTTAGAAACGGCGAAGGCATTGAAACGGGCGTTAGCCCATCAAACGGCGAAGCCATAGAAACCACTTACCGCAGTCTTACCTTAGAGCCTTCAACTGGCTGAACGCCAGACTCCCAACCGTTCATCTTATACAACTTCTTGACTTTTACAGCATATTTTTGCGAAATGTCGCGCATTGTCTCACCACGCTGGACAGTATGTACCGAATATTTTTTCTCGGCCTTATTACGCTTCGGCTTCAAGTAGATAATTTCGCCAGCCTTCACCTTATAGTCCTTAGGCAAGTCGTTGTACTTGCGCAATTCCCATGGAGCCATTCCTAACTTGCGCGAAAGCACTTCTATGTCCATATCATACTTCAGGACTATGTATTGTGTATTGTTGTTTGTTCCAAGCGAATACTCCGTCATACTCAACTCAAAACTATTCGAGGAATAATACACAGAAGGTTTAGTCGTATTGTCGATGGTTGAAGAATTAGTATTTTCAAAAGTATTTTCGCTGATGACAGCAACTGGTACAAATGTTCCAGAATCGTATTGCGTAAGTTTGTAGTTTTCAATTATTTCTATTAGGCGTGTAGCGTATGTAGGACTTGTTGCGTAACCTGCCTTTTTCAGACCAGTTGCCCAACCTTTATAATCTTTAGGATTGAGTTTAAATAGCGATGCATAACGTTGATTATTCTTTAAGAAGTCGGAATGGTCGCGAAACGACTCCGATGCGTTTCTGTACATACGGAAGCATTCGTTCTTTGCGTCATCGTCAACATACATTTTACCGCCAGTCCAATCGGAGTGGCACTTTATGCCGAAATGGTTGTTCCCTTTTATGGAAAGTTGCGAAGTA
>CAJOEG010000115.1:0-5330 GCA_905233405.1 uncultured Bacteroidales bacterium
ATTTTTAAATTGTTAAATCATTGAATTGTTAATCATATGTCGAAACTTTTCACTCCTTACCAATTGGGACCCATTACTCTTCGTAACCGCTTCATTCGCTCGGCGGCTTTCGAGAACATGGCACGCGACAACATGCCGACAAAAGAATTGATGGACTACCACGTTAGCGTAGCACGCGGTGGCGTCGGAATGACAACCGTGGCTTACTGCGCTGTCGATATTACCGGCGTTTCGTTCAACGGACAGATATATGTGCGCGAGGAAAGCCTTCCTGCATTGCGCGAACTTACTGCCGCTATCCACGCTGAAGGCGCAAAGGCCAGCATCCAGCTCGGTCACTGCGGAAATATGACTCACCGCTCAACCTGCCATTGCACGCCTGTAAGTGCGTCCAACGGCTTCAACTTGTATTCGCCGACTTTCCACCGCCGTCTGAAGGTGGAGGAAATCAAACAATTGGTAAAGAACTTCGGCAAGGCTGTTGACTTCTGCCGCGAGGCTGGATTCGACTGTGTTGAGATTCACGCAGGACATTCCTACCTTATTTCGCAATTCATTGGCAAGCGCACCAACCGTCGTCACGACGAGTACGGCGGTTCGTTCGAAAACCGCGTGCGCTTCATGAACGAAATCCTTGACGAGGTAATGCTTCACGCCAAGGACGATATGGCAGTTGTGGTAAAGACCAACATGTGGGACGACTGCTGGCGAGGTGTAACCATCGAGGAAGGCATCAAGGTTGCTAAGGAAATCGCAAAACACAAGGTTCACGGCATAGTGTTGTCGGGCGGTACTGTAAGCGCTTCGCCTATGACGATTCTTGGAGGTGCAATGCCGCTCAAGACTATGGCCCACTATATGCCGAAGTCGATGTGGTGGCTCAAGGCAGCACTGCATATTCCGGGTGTAGGTCCGATAATGACACCTACATCGCCGTTCAAGGAATTGTATTTCATGGAGAAAGCCAAGATTTTCCAGAAGGAAATCAAGGATGTGCCGCTGATTTATGTCGGTGGTGTGCAGTCGGGTGCTAACTGTCAGAGAATCATGGATGAAGGCTTTGAGCTTTTCCAACTGGCACATGTGCTCATCAAGGATCCCGATTTTGTAAAGCATGTTGAGGAAAACATCAACTATCATGCAGGTTGCGGTCGTTCCAACTACTGCGTAGGCCGTATGTACACGCTTGATATGAAGTGCCACGAGTGCGTTATGCGTGATGGCGAGTCAATTCCAAAGAACTTGCAGAAGGAAATCACAAAACTCGAGGCAAAGGCAAAGAAGTCGATTAAAGAAAATAAGAAATAGATAGGAGGAAAAGCGGAATCATGCTCTCTCTCGTAACAGGTGCAAGTTCAGGAATAGGATTGCAATATGCAACGCAGTTGGCTCGCGACTACCATACCGACCTTCTGCTGGTAAGCAATCAGGAAAAGGAGTTGCAGGAGGTTGCCGACAATCTGGCAAAGGAATACGGCGTAAAGACAATCGCACATTATGCCGACCTTAGTCAGACCGATGCAGCCGAAAATCTTTTCAAATACTGCCAGGACAACAACTTGGTGGTTGACATTCTGATAAACGATGCTGGCGTTTTCTTCTTCAACCAGTACTGCGAAACCAATATGAAGCGCATCGAGCTGATGCTCAACCTGCATGTGATGACGGTCGCAAAAATGTGCCGTCTGTTTGGTGAAGCAATGATTAACAGACAGTTGACCGAGGAGGAGAAGGCTCAGAAGATTTGTGGCAAAAGGCGCAAGAAAGGTTATATCCTTAATATGTCGTCAATGTCGGCGTGGATGGCTATGCCTGGCATACAGACCTACAATTCCACAAAGGCGTTCATATACAATTTTACAAAATCAATCTGGTACGAGCTTAAGCCTCATGATGTTAACATAATTGCCATGGCTCCTGGTGCTGTCGATACAGCATTGTTCGGACTTGCTCCGCGTTTGCGCAAGCTGGCAGTACATTTGACGGTAAGCATCACGCCCGAAAAGTTGGTTAAGAAGGCTTTGCGCAAGATGTTCCGTGGCAAGAAGGCTTCGACTCCGGGCTTTATCAACTGGCTAGCAACTCCATTGCTGAAGCATACTCCCGACTGGATGCTCTTCGTAACTATGAAACATATAGGGAAGTATCAGAAATAGTCCAATAGAAAAAACACCTATTTGACACTTGATGTCAAATGATGTTTTCCACTGCCTAGGTTCTGCTTTTCATAACCGCTGGATGTCGGAAGCCAAACTTCGGCACTCGTGTTTGCTGGTATGGCAATGTCCCATTCAAACTGATTTCCACTGACTTTCCAATTGCTTTCGATTAGTCCCGAAACTGATTTATAGGAGCAGTTTACATATTCCAACCATTTGATTGGATATGGCTTCAGTTGGATTTTGCTATATCCCGGCTCCAAAGCGCGGATGCCTCCGAGATATTCGTATTCCCAAAGTATAAGGTCGCCCAGAAGCATTACATGGTTGCCAGAATTCATTGATGGGTCGGCTGTGTTGCCGTTCCAAAGTTCCCAGATTGTGGTGGCTCCGTTTCGATACATATAGCCCCAGCTTGGATAGCTGTCGATGGTAGCCAGACGCAATGCCAAGTCGCCACGACCTCGTTCGGTAAGGGTACGCATAAGTTGCTGTATGCCAACTACACCAGTTGAAACATGTCCATCAAAATCCTTTTCGGTCTTGTCGATGATATTGGCGAAAACTTTGTCCTCCATATCGGATGGTACCATTCCGAACCATAGAGGCAGTATGTTGGCAGTTACGGTGTTGTTGCTGTATCGACCAGTTTCCTTGTTCAGGTATTTTTCGTTGTAAGAGGCGGTTGTTGCTGCAATCTCATTGTTGAAATATGCAACATCCTCTTGTATTCCAAGCAACTCGGCGAATTTTGCCATTTTGCCAGCAAGGTAGCAGTAGAAAGGTGTTGATATTACGGCTGCCGATGTAATGCGGCTTGTGTCTTTCGAATGTATCATTTCGGGCGATTCTGGTGGCATGCACCAGTCGCCGTAGCAGTCGCGGGTGATTATGCCATCTTCCGAATAGCTTTCTTTCATGTGGACTATCCAGCGTTTCATTGCAGCATAGTGCTGGCGTATTGGTTCGCTGTCGCCAAAGCGCGTGTAAACCATATCGGCTGCCGTGATGAATGCTCCGGGCCAAGTCATGTTGTCGGTATATCTGCGCCAGTAGGCAGGTGCCACATCCGATATTGACCCGCTAGGCCATTGGGAATCGTCGAGGTCACTGAGCCATTTTGAGTATAGTTCGTGATTTCCAAATATGTACGATTCTCCGTAGCATCCTGTTGTGCGGTCGCCTGTCCAGCCCATGCGCTCGTCGCGTTGCGGACAGTCGGTTGGCATACTACGGTAATTTCCTCTAATTCCCCAGTATGCGTTGCGATAAACCGCATTTATAATTTCGTCGGATGTCTCGAATGAACCCGTAGTTGGCATTGCGTCGTAGAAAACAAGTCCTTCAAAGTCGTCAGCCACAGGCTTTTCGCGCAGACCTTTCACTTCTACATAGCGGAATCCATGGTAGGTAAACATTGGATGCCACTGCGCATCGCTGCCGCTCATGATATAATGGTCGGTAGCTTCTGCACTGCGTAGGTTGTCGATGTATATAAGGCTGTCGGGAGTTAGAGTTTCTGCAAAACGCAAGGTGATGGTATCTCCTGCCTTCTGGTTGTGCATTTTTATGTCGAGCACTCCAACCATATTCTGCCCCATATCAACTATCCAGCAGTCGTTCTTTTTGAATATCGCCATCGGACGAATCTTGTCCTGCACCATGATGTTAGGATTGGGCTGTGCAACGAGTTCACCTTTGGGCGCCTCTACAAGTTCTACAGGCAGCCAGTTGCTGTCGTCGTATCCGATTTTTGTCCATTCACCAAGCTCCTTGTTGGCATCGTAAGTTTCTCCGTCAAACTCGTTTGCAGTACGGATAGGGCCTTTGTTGGTTATTTTCCAGCTTTCGTCGCTACATATCGTTGCAGATGTGCCGTCTTTGTAGGTAACTTCGAGTTGCAGAAGGAGTTGTGGCAATCCATAGTGAATAGCATGTTTTATTCCGCCCCATTCGAGATAGAGCGAGTCGTAGCGGATTGTCGTGTAGCGGCCTCCTTCAAGTGTGACACCAATAGCATTATCGCCTTTGTCGAGTAGGGCGGTTACATCGTAAGCATTGAAATACACACGTTTAGTGTAGTCGGAAATTGCAGGTTTCAGCAGTTCTTCGGCGGCGACTTCGGTTCCGTTGATATATGCGCTGTATTGTCCCAGTCCGCTGATGTATAGGCGTGCTTTGCTTATGTCGTTGTTCAAGTTGAAAGTTTTGCGAAGATAGCGTGCCGTAATACGAGTTTTGTCATACAGGATATCATCATCGAATTCGTGTCCAATCCATTTCGCTTGCCAGTCGTCTTGATTCAGCAGGCTTATCTCGAATGATTTTACGGAACTCTCCAGACTAACTTCTTTTCCCTTTTCTCCGTATGTCACAGTGGTATATACTTTCCAGTATGCCTTATCGCGACTTTTCAGTTCCCGACCTTGGTATGCAATGTAGAGCATCTGGCTTGATTCGACGACATCCGAATCCCACAGGTCTCCGATTCCTTTCTTGGCATTTTGTTCGGTGGTGGATACAACTATGCGGTAGTTGACTTGCTTTACATTGTCGTACTGGCTTTCGTACTGCCAGCTGAAACGTGGTTGGTTTGTTGCTAAGGCACGACTGCCGTCCTGTTGTTCGACGGTAAGGTTGCATATTTCAATTTTGGTTCCGCAAGCGGTAAGCATTGCCGAGATGATTGCAACAAACAAAAGGGAGAATAACAATGAATGGTTCTTCATGGTATGAATTTATTGAATTTTATTGAATTTTATTGATGCGAAGATAAGAAATAATTAATTAACTGATGTTTTGTCAATGACGATTTATGCGAAGTAAATGAATATTTATTTCCCCATCTCCCTATATTTCATCGGAGAAACCTTTACCTCCTGCTTGAAATAGCGGCAGAAAAACGAATCGTTTGGGAAATTCAAGGCTTCGGCAATCTGCTGTATGCTCATATCGGTAGAATTAAGCAGAACTTTTGCCTCCACAATCACCCTTTCCTTTATAAGTTGTATCGGCGTTTTTCCCGATGCCAGATTAATCATCTTGGAGAAATATTTGGGCGAAACACAGCAACGGTCGGCATAAAATGACACCATCCGTTCCTTGCTTCCATACACTTGTAAGTCATCCATAAACTGCAGGTACAGTTCATTTTCACGGCTTCCTTCGTAC
>CAJOEG010000115.1:5340-6547 GCA_905233405.1 uncultured Bacteroidales bacterium
ACAAAACATCTTCCTGACCG
Source organism: uncultured Bacteroidales bacterium (assembly GCA_905233405.1). Classification (GTDB taxonomy): domain Bacteria; phylum Bacteroidota; class Bacteroidia; order Bacteroidales; family ML635J-15; genus Bact-19. The sequence continues at coordinate 5,361 of CAJOEG010000115.1, forward strand.
CCACCTTCTCCTAATTTTGAAAGGAATGATGCCGCCGACACAAAAAGATAACCCTTCACCACCTCGCTACGATACGCGACATCCACCGAGGAATAAAACTGTCGAATCTCCTTGTACAAACGTATTTGCTGCTGCATTTCCGCCTCATCGAGATGCATAAGTACGGGAACAGAACGGTGCATTATGTATGAATTGGCATTCATAGTGGAACTATTGAACAACTCGTCGTTTCCATTGTCCTCAAAAGCCATCGCTATTATTTTCAGATCGTCGCTACACGAAAGAAATTCCACTATAGAACCACTTTGGACAATTAGAGCATCGTTGCACCCGACAACATACTCGTGCCGGTTCACCGTCGTCCTAATCGAACCTTTGCAACAAAGAATCGCCGAGGTAAACGTCAATTTGAACGGATAGGAATATGGCCGCGAATACGACACTTCAAAATCAAGAAAATTTTGCTCAATGTCCAGATTGTCATCAATAAATATCGACTCACCGACAACCATACCTTCGTTAACTCTGTTGAAAAATCTCAGTAATATCTGATTTACAGGAGTTTGCATAATCATTTACAAATTTTGCACAAAGATAATATTTTTATCACAACAAAATCCTCAAAAGCGAAAAATAGAACATTTATAACGAAAGATAAGAAACTACAAAAATCTCACTATTTTATAATTTCGCACCCCGAAATTGACATAGTATGTCCATACGTGAAAGTTACATATCGGAAATCAACAAGAACAGCCCATACTGCTCTATAACAAACATTTACAACATTTTGGTGTAAAACAAAGAAAAACGTATGGCGAAATTCAAACTGTCGGCATTTCTAGTCAAAAGGCGAATAGCATTTATGCTCGCAGCATTAGCTATTGCTATTGCAAGCATTTGCCTGATTCCGCTGACAAACATAAATTCCGACATGTCGCGCTACCTGCCCGACGACTCGCAGATGAAGCAAGGAATCGACAAGATGGCTGAAGAATTTGGCGATGACGGTCTTGGCTCGGGAATGGTCAGGGTCATGTTCAAGTCGTTGCCCGACAGCACAAGAAACGCCGTAAAGGACGAACTTTCGGACATCGAGGGCGTAGCAAATGTAATCTACATCGAAGGTAGCGATGAATACAACCACGGCGAAATGGTTCTGTACGAACTGCTTGGCAATTTTTTAC
>CAJOEG010000116.1:0-5295 GCA_905233405.1 uncultured Bacteroidales bacterium
AATGCTTATTTCGCTTCGGTCGGAGAGGTGCTCTATGCTGTACGAAACTTCCAATTTTTTGAGTATGTTCTCAAGTAGTGTTTGTGCCGACAAACGGCTTATTTTCTGTTGCTTGGTCAGTTTGTGCGCTTGTGCCTTGGCTTCGGCATAGTCGTTTTCGAGCCAACTGGCGATGAGGTTGGGCAAATCCGTTATTGTTTGGGCAAGTTGCTCTGTTGAAATGCAAATCTTGTATTCCTCCGACTTCTGTCCATTCATAACAAAGCGAAAATAGCCGTTTCCAAGGTAGTCGTGCCTATACACTTCGATGCCGATTGCGCCAAGGTCTATGTTTATGATGCTGTTACCAGCCGTGAGTTCTGGAATTGCGAAACCATTGTCCTTCAGCCTTCTGACAAGCAGTTCGGCTGCAAGGTGAAACTCTTTTTCTGTGTCGGGCGATATGGTTTCGGCCATCTTGTGCTGAATGAAATGAACTTTTGCTACGGTTTCGTCGTCGCCACATAGACGAGCGATTTCAAGGTCTTCTGCGAGTTGGGATATTATGTCGGTCTGTGTATGCATCGCGGTTACGATTTTGTCCATATATCTTTTGTGCTTGCTGGTTCGATGCTGATTTCGTTGGGAATTGCGTTCAGTTTTTCAATTGCATCACGCAATGTTGGCAGCAGGTTTACGCAGGTTTCCACAAGCCTACGATGACTTATGTCTATGCTTATCTTACGATTCCCGACCTTTACGGTAAGCGTTGATTTTGTCTTCTTGTGTTCGAGCATATATTCTATACCGCTGCCTTTAAGTTTTGATGCGATGAGCGTTTCGAGCGAAATCCTTTCTACATCCTGCTTTTTCGACAGGCGCATGGCTTCGTCGGCAATGCTGTCCCATTCGCTGTTCCAGTCGGCATACGAGCTGCCTATCGCGATGATTATGTCGGCAATGTCATCAGGATTTTTGTCCGAAATGTCAATTTCGTCAAACTGGTCCTGCAGAACCATTTTCGAAATCTGTCCGTAGCGGCTGTCAAAGCGCATTTTTATTGCGATTTTGGTGTTGCCAAGGTCAATTTCGTATTCACGGCGCGGTTTTATAGTAATTTTTTCATCTGCAATCCCCTGACTTTTTAGTTTTTCTATCATCGGTTCTATTGAAAATCCGGCGTGAGCGTATGGCTTGTCGTACATTAGCTGGTTTATGCAGTTGCAGATGAACTTGCGCCTGCTAATCCTAATTTCTGCAGCGGTGTCGGTGCCGTTTTCGCGGCAAATCCTGATGTCTTCGGCAAGTCGGTTTATGTAGTACTGGCGTTTCAGCATTTCTGATTCCTTTCTTTCATATAGATTGCTATTTCGCCCATAATTTTTGCATAATCGGTGGCAAATGTGCTATGGTCAAGGCAGAACGATTGTCCGCCAGCCCTAAGTGTTGATTTGCCGATGTGGTGCTCGATGCTGTATTTCCCGCAACTAGCAAGGAACGAATCCGCTATGGCGTCGATTGTGCGGCTGTCGATGGCGAATTGCTTGGCAACTTTGGTCGCAAGGCGGTAAGTGTCGGGCCATTGCTTTTCCCATTCTGGGTAAAGTCCGTCTGCTTTGTGCAGTATCCGTGCCGTGGGTTCGGTAGGGAAACTGGTGATGTTCACGCTTCCGTCCTTGTTGCCGTCGGTTGAAATGTGGTAGGCGTTTTGCGAGAAAAATGTTATGAATTCGGTGCAGAACAGGCAGAAAGTGTGGTTTGCAAAGTGGATTTTATAGCAGTTCTGGGTGCTGTCGTAAGGGAAGTCGGCGGGTGTAAGTCCAAGCCGGAGAAACTTTCTACGCCTCGCGGTGTCGTGTCGAACAATGCCGATAACTTGTACTGCATAAAGTTGTGCCTTGCCTGCGCCTCGTCGATAGCATTGTCGGCTATTGCTTCGGCAAGGACATAAAAGTATGTCTTCCAAGAGTCTGTATTTGAAACAAATCCCGGCATTTATTCTTTTGGTTTTAATACTTTTCCGACTTGTTCGGCAATCTGCCTCATTCCTGCGATTGTCGGATGGCTGGTTTTCTTGGCAATGTTCTGCAGTTCGATTACTGTAATTCCGTAGTGCTTGCAAACTTCACTGATTGTTTCGGTAATTTCGGTTTTGAGGCAGTCGTTTACAATGAAGTATATGCTTGCTTTGGGATGGTTTTCGCACAGGTATGAAGCAAGATAAGTCATTGCAGGGCGGAAAGAATATAAATCTTCTTCAGTCCAATCTTCGTATTTCTGTGTTCCGAGTGGTACTCCAGCCCAGTCGTCGTTTGTTGCTCCGAAAACGAGAATAATGTCGGGATTGCCGATGTTTGTTGCACGAGTGATAAAAGAGCGGTCCTTGTAGTCGCGACCGTAATATCCTCTGTAACTGATTGTTGAGCCGCTGTATGAATTATTAATGTCAAGTTGCAGTTCGTATTCGTTGCAAAGTATCCACCACCATGTCTGCTCGACTTTTTCCACGTCGGTGCGGTCGCGTTTTGTCTTGAAGTACCATTGTTCGTTTTCGAGCGGTGCTGTGTAGCCCTCGAAGGTACTGTACGAGTCGCCGAGGATTGAGACGGTGGGGTGTTGGGAAAAGGAAATTCCCCAAAATCCTATTAAAAATATAACTATGAAAACTAAATTTTTGAAAAAAGAATCTTTTTTATATTTATCTTCCTCTGAAATCATGTTATTTTATTATTTGTAACCATGTTGGTTCGTAATTACCTAATTCCGTTATAAGGTAATTACGACTTTATTACACATTCCTCGTTCCATTACAATCTGGATAATCGCTGCAACTCCAAAATTCTTTTCCTGAATTGATACCTTTTTTTGCTACGCGTTTTATCATTGGTTTGCCGCATTTGGGGCAGGTTGGTGCTCCTGTTTGAACACTTTGCTCTGTTCGATATGCAAGCCGTTCTGCAGTTAGTTCTTCGGTAAAGCCACCTTCCTGTTTGAATTTGTCAATCTGGTTTTCTATTTGTTTGCCAAGCATCATTATCAGACGATTGCACAAAACAATTAAGCAGTTTGCTTCGATAATAGAATCTTTTGAGCATAGCCATTTGTCAAATTTGTGCTTTTGAGTCAATATGTGAATGCTACTCTGATGTTGCACATCGTCTTTGTAAGTAGGATGGTCTAGCGAAATGTAAGACACGGCATGATGATCATCGGATTTTACAGACCATGGAATTTGTTCTTGTCGCAATAGCCAATTTATATAATCGTTTGCGAGTTCCGAAAGACTTGCGCGTGCCACATCAGTAAGGCGCATTTCTGTTTCCTTGGACGTGGAGTGGCGCGAATTGCCTTCGGCAATATTTGCTGATACTGAACGAGCAGCCTGTGTCATCTGGTCGTATTGACGGCCGCAAGGATCGTTCTTTTTATTAAGATTGCGTAGACAGAAATCTTGCGTAGCAAGTTGAATGATATTTGCCAACACCCACGAATCCAACCAGTAATATCCGAAATTATTCAATTGCATATTCTTAATAAATTAAGCAATATTGGGGAATTATATGAATTACGGATTAATCTTCGCAATCACATTCCATTTCAGAACGAATATCGTCAAGAACTTTTCCATTGTAAGAAAAATACTTTGGACCTTGGTATGCACCAGATGTGTTGCGTTTTTCCGCAGGCATGAATGTCCCGACAAAAGGCGATAGTTTATAAATTCTACCGTCGTATTCTATTTGGTCGTCACTTGCCACTTTTACCGTTAATCCAGTCGGGATAAATATAATTTTCGTTCCAATAGGAATGTTTACCATACTAAATTTGAAACGAGGTCTTTGTTTCTTATGAATAATATCTTCTTGAGTTTGAGCGTTGTCTTTTATTGGTGCATTGTCCCGATAAAGAGTTATTTCTGCATCGTCCAAAATCATGGCTTCATCATTAAGAATTTCTAAAGCCAATTCTGGTTTGATGTTAAAAAACTCCCTATTTTGCCTGATGCGCAAATCTGTAAGTCTGTCAATTGCTTTATGGATTTTCTTCTCAACAATTTCGTATTTTGAAGTTTTTAATGTTGCGAAAATCTCGAATGGCAACGGAACTGCAGTATTATCCAATTCTTTCGAACGAATGTCAACTGGACGCGAACTTTTTCCTATTTTTACCCAATCTTCCCTAAAACTTGGATTCGTTAGAATGTAAACATATCCTTGGGTGTCTTTGCTTTCTTTCATATTTATTTCATTTATATGCCACAAAATTACAATTTATTATCGTAAAACCAATGACATTCGGATTTTGAAGAGATTATCAGGATTATTTCTCCCACTCCTTATACGGCTTCTTGCACAACTGCGAGTTGTTGTATTTTTTGTTGCCGGTGACTTCCTTGTCAACCCATTCGGGAAGCGAGAATTTTGTATCTTCGGTCGGAACTTCGATTTCTGCAACTACAAGACCAGAATTGTCACCAAGGAACTCGTCAACTTCCCATTTCAGACCTTGTTTGGCAGCAGGAACAACATAGCGGTATTTTTCAATTTGTGGCTTGTCACACATTGTGTCGAGCATCTGCTTGGCGTCCTGCACGGGAATTTCATATTCAAATTCGTTGCGGCTCATACCAACGGTTTTGTCCTTGAGTGTTATGAAACCCTTTTCACCAGCAATGCGCACTCTTACCGTCATTCCGTTTTGCGTAGGAATGTAGCCCTGCCTATAGTGCGTAGGAGTGGCTAACGACTTGTATTTGTCGCTTTTGACGGTGAATTTATGTTCGATTTCCTTTGCCATATCATAAAAATACCCGCCATTTAGACGGGTACATATTGGTATTTAATCCTATTATCTTCTTCCTAAGCGTTTTCCCTTGTTGGCATACATATAATGCATTGCCTTCTTGGTTTCCTCGAACTGCTTAAGGATGCGGTTGACTTCGGCTACGCTTGTTCCGCTACCATCGGCTATTCTCTTGCGGCGGCTTCCGTTGATGATTTCTGGATTTTCGCGCTCGGCTGGCGTCATCGAGTGAATTATCGCCTCAATGCCCTTGAATGCATTGTCGTCGATGTCGATGTCCTTGATTGCCTTGCCCAGACCAGGAATCATGCTTGCCAAATCCTTGATGTTACCCATTTTCTTGATTTGCTGAATTTGAGCAAGGAAGTCGTTGAAGTTGAATGTGTTCTTTGCAATCTTCTTCTGCAACTTACGCGATTCCTCTTCGTCGAACTGCTCCTGTGCGCGTTCAACGAGTGAGCGGATATCACCCATGCCGAGGATTCTGTCGGCCATACGCTGGGGATGGAAAAC
>CAJOEG010000116.1:5365-14305 GCA_905233405.1 uncultured Bacteroidales bacterium
ACGCTACGGATAGAAATTGCAGCACCACCACGAGTATCACCATCCAACTTGGTAAGGATAACACCATCGAAATCAAGCCTGTCGTTGAATTCCTTAGCAGTATTTACAGCATCCTGACCAGTCATCGAGTCAACTACGAAAAGAATTTCCTGCGGATTGATTGCCTTCTTGATGTTTTCGATTTCGTTCATCATTTCCTCGTCAACAGCCAGACGACCTGCGGTATCGACGATTACTACATCGTAGCCGTAGGTCTTGGCGTGCTTAATACCATTCTGGGCAATCTGCACAGGATTCTTGTTGTCGTCTTCGCTGTAAACTGGAACGTTTATCTGTTCACCAAGCACCTTGATTTGTTCGATAGCAGCAGGACGGTAAACGTCGCAGGCAACGAGCAAAGGCTTCTTGTTGCGCTTGGTCTTCAGCATATTTGCCAGCTTGCCGCTGAAGGTTGTCTTACCAGAACCTTGCAGACCCGACATAAGTATTATTGCTGGATTTCCCTTGGTGTTGATGTCGACGGCGGTTTCGCCCATAAGTTTGGCAAGTTCGTCGTGGGCAATCTTAACCATCAACTGGCTTGGTTTTATGGACTTGATTACATTCTGACCCATTGCCACTTCCTTCACAGTTTCGGTGAACTGCTTGGCTGTCTTGTAGTTGACATCGGCATCAAGCAACGCCTTACGAACGTCCTTTAGTGTTTCGGCAACATTTATTTCGGTAATTTTTCCTTCGCCCTTCAGTATCTTGAACGACCTCTCTAATCTTTCCGATAAACTTTCAAACATATTGTTTTCTAATTCGTTAGTCTTGACTAAAAATGAAAAAAGAGCCACTTGTGAGACTTGAACTCGCGACCTACGCATTACGAATGCGTCGCTCTACCAGCTGAGCTAAAGTGGCACTTAATAAATAAGTGGTGCAAAAGTATATCTTTTTTCGGATATGCAAAAATATTTTTTGCGAGTTTTTAAGTTTGCATATCCATTATTCAAACAGCATCCTGTATTGGTCAAATGGATATGAAAACTTTTTGATTACCAAGAAATTGTTTTTCCAAATATGATGCCTTCTGCCGTTGTTTTTTCGTTTTCTGTGTTTGATGTTAAACCATACTCTCCAGATTCATTAATTGTCCTTTCTGCATTACCCTTGTTTATTATGCCGGTTATTTGCAATGAAGACGATTTGTATTTGGAACTATTGTAAGAAGAACTCTGACTCCCTTTTAATGAAAGGTTTCCTGTGATAATTATATGTCCGCTGCTGTTGTTGTTTTTGTTTGTGTACAAATGCTTATAGTTGCTGAATGAAAATACTAAGTCGAACGTATCGATGTTGGTACTTTGGTCCGCATTAACATTTCCATTTATAGTTACGCTTCCTCCGTATGCACTTTCTGCCTCAATATGTTTGTCTCCAGAAGGATGGCCTGCAATATTTTGGTTCCATATATTGTATATGGAATTATTTACGGCAAATGCTATATACTTATAATAAGATTCGTCGCTTATGGTATTTTTGTTTTCTTTGCTACATCCGCTTATAAACGGAAATGAAATTAAGATGGATAGAACGATGCTAATTGCAATGAGATCTTTTTTCATGTTAATCGATGTTTTCTGTTAATTTTGAATTTGTCGAGGCAAATTTATAAAAAATATTCGAAAGAGGAATAATAAAATCGTAAATTTATAGTTTTTTTTGTATACACCCCCTTCATTTAACCGCCCCATGAGCTTCGCATGCTGAGCCTGTCGAAGTATCGAAGGGTAAGGTTAATAGGCATTATATCATTTCGTCACCTTGACTTCGACAAGCTCAGCTAGCGGATTTATTCAAATGCTAACTATTTGTGTCGTAAGTAACAACATTGTCTACATGAAAGAGCCGTAGATTTGTGGTTTTTTGCTTGATAATCAGCGATATAGTTAATTTGGTGCTTTGGTGTGCTTGTTGATAACTTCTGCTAAAAAACATTAATTTTCATTGTCAATTTTCGCCATAAAAAACTTACCTTTGGTTTTTCAAATTTTGGAACAATAAAATTATAATACAACAATGGATTTGATTCAAGAAATTATTAGAAATGCGCAGGCTAACAAACAGCGCATCGTACTCCCCGAAGGTGACGAACCTCGTACATTAAAGGCAGCAGACCAGATTATTGCAGACGGTATCGCCGATGTAATCCTGATTGGTCCTGCACAGAAAATTGCTGAAATGACAGCCGAATTCGGTTTGAAGAACATCAGCAAGGCTCGCATTATCGACCCGAAGAACAATCCCGAAAAGAAGAAGTATGCCGAAATGCTTTACGAAATCCGCAAGGCAAAGGGTATGACAATGGAACAGGCAGAAGGTCTTGCCGAGAACTTCATGTACCTCGGTATCCTCTTGGTTAAGGCTGGCGAAGCAGATGGTCTCGTAAGTGGTGCCCGTTCGACAACTGGCGATATGCTCCGTCCTGCATTGCAGATTATCAAGACCGTTCCTGGCGTAAGCTGCGTATCTGGTGCATTTATCATGTTCCTCCCCGAAGGCAGCAAGTACGGAACCGACGGCAAGATGGTATTCGCCGACTGCGCTGTTACTCCAATGCCCGATGCAAAACAGCTCGCAGAAATCGCTGTCTGCACCGCTGACACAGCAAAGAACATTGCAAAGATCGATCCGGCAGTTGCTATCCTCAGCTTCTCGACAAAGGGTTCGGCAAAGCACGAAGTTGTTGACAAGGTTATCGAAGCTACACGTCTTGCTCAGGAAGCTCGTCCCGACCTGCTTCTCGACGGTGAACTTCAGGCCGATGCCGCTATCGTTCCGTCGGTTGGCTCAAGCAAGGCTCCGGGCAGCAAGGTTGCTGGTAAGGCTAACACCTTGGTATTCCCATGCCTCGAAGTCGGTAACATCGCTTACAAGCTCGTTCAGCGTCTTGCTGGTGCCGAGGCTGTCGGTCCAGTTCTTCAGGGTCTCGCTAAGCCGTGCAACGACCTCAGCCGCGGATGCTCGGTTGAAGATGTTTACAAACTAGTTGCTATCACTTGCAACCAGGCAATAGCTCAGAAAAAATAATCATTAACAACAAAATAGGTAAAAGATGAAAATATTAGTTTTAAACTGCGGTAGTTCTTCAATTAAATACCAGCTCATCAACATTGACGCTAACAACAATTCTACCGTAATGGCAAAAGGTCTTCTCGAAAGAATAGGCCTCGAAATGGGAGAATTCACCCACAAGTACAACGGACAGAAGCATTACGAACAGACTCCAATCGCCGACCACACTGCCGGTATCAGAATGGTTCTCAAGGCTCTCACCGATCCTGAAATGGGTGTAATCAAGGACTTGAAGGAAATCGAAGCTGTAGGTAACCGCGTTGCTCACGGTGGCGAACTTTTCAAGGCTAGTGCTCTCGTTAACGACGATGTAATCGAGAAGATCAAGTCGTTGATGGAACTCGCACCACTTCACACTCCTGGTAACTTGGCAGGTATCTACGCTATGCGCGAAGTATTGCCGAATGTTCCGCAGGCAGTTGTATTCGATACCGCTTTCCACCAGACACTTCCTCCGAAGTCGTTCCTCTATGGTTTGCCATACGAATACTACCAGAAGTATCATCTCCGCCGCTACGGTTTCCACGGAACAAGCCACGGCTTTGTTGCCGAGAAGGCTGCCAAGATGATTGGCAAGGACTGGAAAGACCTCAAGATAATTAGCTGCCACCTCGGTAGCGGTGCATCTATTGCTGCAATCGACCACGGAAAGTCTGTTGATACCACAATGGGTCTCACAGCTCTCGAAGGTCTTATCATGGGTAGCCGTCCAGGTGACATTGACCCAGGTGCAGTATTGTATATTGTAGAAAAAGAACTCGCAGAAGGCAAGACTATGAAGGATATTACAAATATCTTCTACAAGAAGAGCGGTCTTGTTGGTATCAGCGGTGGCAAGCAGGATATGCGTGACATCCGTGCAGGTCGCGATGCAGGTGACGAAAGAAGCACCTACGCATTCGATATGTTTGCACAGCGCGTAAAACGCTACATCGGCGGTTACATGGCCGAGATGGGCGGATGCGACATCCTTCTGTTCACAGGCGGTATCGGCGAAAATGCATGGTTTATGCGTCACCCGATTCTCGAGAACATGGAATGCCTCGGCATTAAGGTCGATATGGAAAAGAACGACAAGATTATGGGCGAAGATGCAGTTATCTCAACCCCCGATTCGAAGGTTACGACAATCGTTGTTACTACCGACGAGGAATATGTAATTGCAATGGACACCATGAAGCTCGTTCAAGGCAAGTAATTAAATAGGTATTCAAAAAAGGCAGTGCTTGTCATTCTGAACTTGTTTCAGAATCTGGCACTGTTTTTTTTGATGGTGCAATAGAATATATTTTGAAAGAAAAATTTCAGGGAAAATACAGAATCGCATCAGTGCGCGCATCGTGGCACGATTACCGTTGCGGTGCGTATTTCGTAACTATATGTACCAAAGACCGTGAACATTATTTTGGCGAAATTAGAAATGATGAAAACGGTGATTCAAAAATGTATTTGTCACCTATTGGGGAAATGGCAGACAAATGTTGGCGGGCAATCCCACAACATTTTCCGCATGTTCAAATTCCATTATGGGTTGTGATGCCAGATCATATACATGGGATTGTGATTATTGATGATTTTGTAGAGACGCAAAATTTTGCATCTCTACATGATAACGAAACCAATAAATTTGGTCCGCAATCAAAAAATCTGGCATCTGTGATTCGTGGATTCAAAATCGGTGTGACAAAATTTGCCCGCCAAAACAATATTCCTTTTTTATGGCAATCCAGATATTACGACCGCATTATCCGTGATTCTGTCGGAATGAAACGCATTGCCGAATACATTGAAAACAATGTGGCAGAATGGGATGAGAATAAAGATATTGACTATCAAATAGATTAAATAAAACAATTATCTTTGCAGAATTAATTTAACACAAACAAGGCATGAAACGATTTTCAATTATGCTGATTTTACTTCTGTCCATGTGCGTTGCCATGGGACAGAAAACCTCATTGGAACACTCGCGCGTACCTATATATTTGACTGGTGGCGGAAGTTTGGGGGCAACTGAATTTTACGATGCAGGGGTGTCTCCTTTGCATTATTTGGGATTTGCCCTTGGTGTTGATTTCGGACTTACAGTTGAATGGAAAAAATGTCGCATTACGGTCGATAATACTGTCGGCGGATGCTTGGCGGCTGGCAACAAGGCCGATTCCGAGGCTGGTTCAATAATAGGGTTGGGTTCCTGTACCGCGTGTCTGAACCTGCCGACGGATTGAGGCTTTGGGTGGGTGGTTCATTCAATCCATATACCGACATTCGCATAAACCAGAAAATGATGAATGCGGCGGTTGGCCTTACCTCAATGTATGCTATGGATGGAAACTTCCGTTTGGAATTCGACATACCTTCGCGCCGTCGCACCGACTTGTTTATGTTGTTTGCAGACATAACTTTGCCTCTTGTGGCTTTGGGCGAACGTCCCAGTTATGCGTATGTTTATAACGCAACATCATCAAGCGATCCTGTAGAGTATGTGCTCGAGGGTTATCAAGAATTTGCAAAGGCTATGCCCGGTGCAACAACCGACATAGGAATATTTTTCAATCTTAAGAATCGCAATAGGATAGGACTTTCGTATCGTTGGGATTACTGGACCACGCGCAATGCGTCGGTACATCGCTTCGACAACGCCTATCACACTGTAAATTTAAAGTTCATGTTTAATATCAATTGATTATGAGAAAATTACATATAATATCAGCCTTGTTTGTCTTTGCTTTGCTCGGTACTTCGTGTGAAAAGGCATTTATGGAAAAGGAACCTGGCAACGACCCTGTGACAACCTTTGAATACTTGTGGGATGTGGTTGATAGGCAGTATTCCTTCTTCGATGTGAAAGGTGTTGACTGGGATTCGGTTTATGCAGTATATAGTCCCAAGATATCGGAAAAAATAAGTGACGACAGCCTTTTTTGTGTGCTTGGAGCAATGTTGAATACTCTCAACGACGGACATACAAACCTTGTCTCTTCGTTTGATGTGTCGCATAACGAGGAAGTTTATCGCAAGATGTATGCAAACAAAAATATCAATTCCGAGGTTGTGGTACTTAATTATCTGACAATCAACTATCATACGACAGGTGCGTTTGCTCATAATGCTATACGCGACGGACAGATTGCCTATCTGCGATATTCGTCGTTTATGGATGCTATTGCCGACGACGATTTGGAATATATTGTAAATAAGTACAAGAATACCAAGGGTATGATAATCGATTTGCGTCAGAATGGTGGTGGTAGTGTGGATAATGTATGGAATCTGATGAAGCTTTTCCCGACAGGAAGTCGTCAGTTGTATCAGACGCAGATAAAGAATGGTCCTAAGCATGATGACTTTTCGGAAATGACGATTGTGACGCAGCCCTCTCATGATGAAAAAACGACTTATCGTCATCCCATTGTAGTGCTTACCGACCGTGGTTCGTTCAGTGCGACTTCGTTTTTCTCGTTGTGTGCAAAGTCGAATTTCTCTGATGTAACGGTTGTCGGCGATACAACAGGCGGTGGTTTGGGATTGCCTAATGGTGGCGAATTACCCAATGGCTGGTCGTATCGCTTTTCAATCACGCGTACCCTCGACATGAACAACAATAACTACGAAAACGGTATGCCGCCTGATGTTACTGTGATTCTTGACCCTGCACAAACAGCTCAAGGCATTGACAATGTGATAGAAAAGGCTTGCGATATACTTTTAGGTGTGGAAAATTAGGGACATAGTAAAATTGAAAACATTTTATATGATGAAAAGAAATTTTGTGCTTGTACTCGTTTTGTCGCTTTTGGCACTTTCGTCTTGCAAGAATGAAGGAGGCGAGGAACGTGGCGACCTTGTGACGCGTAAGATTCTGTACGATGTGCCTATTGTAAATCTTCAGTTGGAAGACCGTACCGAAAAAGACCCTAACTGGTTTTGGGAAAATTTGCCATATCCGTCGGGCGATGAGTTTATCGACAACCTTTTTGCCGATGCCCGCAACTGCGAAATACCTATTTATTATTATGACCCCGAAGGCGACTACGAACATCTTGACCGCATTCCCGACAAGGAAGTGAAAAAATTGTTTGAGAACGACATGAAGGTTTCGCTTCCTGTGCCAGATGTTTACGATGAGGAAACCGCTTCTTTCATACAGCGTCCTAACGTTGAGTTCCAGCTCGACCAGACAAGGATTCTGAAACTCAGATTCTTGGAGGAATGGCGCATGTATGATGGAATGCTAGAAAAGAAGGTTCTTGCTGTTGCACCTGTATTTACAATAAATATTGGCGACACCGATGCTGCTGAGGGCTACGAATACAATACGGTTAAGTTCTGGTTTATGGCAGATTCTAAACTTTTGAAGTAATGGAAGAATACAATGTCGTATATCAGCGTGAAGCTATTGAGTTTGTGACAGTTGCAAAGGAATTTGTGTCGTTTCTCGAGAATGCACGCGATTTCAGCAAGGACGATTTTGTTGACCGTGCAGTGAAGATTCTGCCGTTGTTGTACCTGAAGGGGACATTGTTGCCCGAAATAGAGGACTACGACGAGAGTTTTTCGGAAAAGTTTGTAGAAGAAGCCGCTTGGTCGTACATACAGCAGATAACGTCGTCTAAACTTGAGGAGGACGACGATTACATACAGTTGCAGGACGCAGGTATGATGAGTTCGATGGATTCGATGAGCGTCGGTCTGTCGGAGATTTTTGCCGACTTGTATCAGGAGATGGCCGACCTTGTTGGTGCCTACCGTATTGCAAACGACGATGTTATGCTTGTGGCTCTTGCTTGCTGCCGCAACAATTTTTCCGACTACTGGGGCGTGCGGTTGCTTTCGCTGTTGAAGGCACTTCACGAGATAAAGTATCGTAGAGATGAATAAAAATAGGTATAGTCCGAATATTACCAACGAAGAACTGATGGCTTTGCCGCTGTATTCCTACGACGGTGATGTGGTGTGTGTCGATACTTTGGAAAAGTTTCGTCAGGTGAAGGACGAACTGTTTCTAGAGCCACTCTGGGGGTTCGATACCGAGACTAAACCTTGTTTCAAGAAGGGCGCGTCTAACAGGAAGAATGTTGCGCTTTTGCAGTTGAGCAGCAGGGAAAAAACATATATTTTTAGGCTCAGCATAATAGGTTTACCCAAGGAACTCTGCGACTTTCTTTCGTCCGACAGGTTTACGAAGATTGGACTTTCATCCCGCGACGACATTAAGGGTTTGCAAAAACTTACAACGTTTACACCTGCGGGATTCATTGATTTGCAAAGCATTGCACCCGAATATGGAATAGAGGAGAAGAGCTTGCGCAAGATGGCTGCGATAGTGCTTGGCTTCAGAATCTCTAAGGCTCAGCAACTTAGCAACTGGGAGAGCGAGACACTTAATGAAAAGCAGATTCGCTATGCGGCAACCGATTCGTGGGTTACAAGGCAGATTTATGTTAAGATGACCAATGGAAACAACTTATAAATATCGTGTTCTTTATGCCGACACCGATGCAATGGGCGTGGTGTATTACGGCAACTATCTGCGTATTTACGAGGCTGCGCGTGGCGATTTCCTCCACAAGGTAGGAATGCCGTTCTCAAAGATGGCAAGTGAATTGAACATTGTCTGTCCTGTCGCTAATGCCGAAATCAACTA
This sequence comes from uncultured Bacteroidales bacterium, assembly GCA_905233405.1. GTDB lineage: Bacteria > Bacteroidota > Bacteroidia > Bacteroidales > ML635J-15 > Bact-19. Next base: position 14,133 of record CAJOEG010000116.1, read on the forward strand.
CCACAAGCCAGCCGTACTTGATGAGGAAATTACCGTAAAGACAAGCATAATTTCTCTGCGTGGTGCAAGGATGGTTTTCGACCAGCGTATTTTCAATGCCAAAGATGAACTTCTCAACGACATAAAGGTAACGGTAGCATTTGTCGATATGGAAAAGAGGAGACCTGTAAAAT
>CAJOEG010000117.1 GCA_905233405.1 uncultured Bacteroidales bacterium
CGGTTATGCCGTTTTCTCCAATCTTAACAACCTTGAGGTCAGCACCATCGAGAACAAGACCTTTGTCGCGTTCCTTACCGAAAATCATTGGCTTGCCGTGTTCGAGCATTACTACATTGTCGTCGCGAACATCCTTACCAATAATGCTTTCGTGAATCTTATCGTTGAAGATAACGCAGTTCTGCAATACTTCAACAATCGAAGCACCCTTGTGAGCATTAGCAGCAATCAAGGTCTTTTCGAGGTTGCGTGGCTCCTTGTCGATAACTCTTGCGAAGAAGTTGCCTTCTGCACCGATTACGAGTTCGCCCGGCTTGAAAGGATTCTCGATTGTTCCATCGGGTGACGACTTTGTAATCGAACCGTAAGGAGTTGTCGGAGAATACTGTCCCTTTGTAAGACCGTAAATCTTATTGTTGAATACCAACACGTTGATGTCGATGTTTCTGCGAATCAAATGAATGAAATGGTTTCCACCGATAGCCATCGAGTCGCCGTCGCCGGTAGCGAGCCAAACATTAAGGTCTGGACGAGCCGACTTCAAGCCCGAAGCAATAGCAGCACCTCTTCCGTGCAATGTATGGAAGCCGTAAGTCTTCATATAGTACGGAAAACGCGACGAGCAACCAATACCCGATACGAATACTATCTTTTCCTTTGGAACTCCAATCTGCGGAAGAGCATTCTGCACTGCAGCCAAAATTGAATAACTACCACAACCTGCACACCATTTTACTGGACCTGCGGTCTGAAAGTCTTCTCTTGTAAGTTTCTGTACTTCTTCCATAATTACTATTTTGCTAAAAGTTGTTTAAATTTCTCTTTCAATTCACTAATAAAGAACGGCAATCCCTGTACCTTGTTGTACTGTTCGTACGGATACTGCGGATACTGGGTGCGCAGGTAATCTGCAAACTGACCAAGGTTCAATTCGCAAACAACGCGCTTCTTGAACTTCTTCAAGACATCCTCGGTGTTCTTTGGCAACGGGAAGATGTAGTTGAAGTGTGCCAAGCTGACATCGTAGCCTTCTTCTCTCATTTCCTTTACAGCCATGTTCAAAGCACCAAAAGTACCACCCCAGCCTATTACGAGGAGTTCGCCACCGTTCTGGCTACCGATGATTTCCTGCTGTGGAATGTAGTTGGCAATGCGCTGTACCTTTTCGGCACGGTAGTTTGTCATAACCTGATGGTTCATCGGGTCGTGTGAAACATCACCGTAAACATCCGACTTTTCAAGACCGCCGATTCTGTGTTCCAAGCCCTTCTGACCCGGCAAAGCCCACATACGGTTCAACTTTTCAGCATCACGCTTATAAGGCTGATATTCGGGGTCGTTGTCCTTTACGAACGGAGGAACAATCTTTGGTATAGCTTCGTAGTTAGGGATTTCCCACAATTCGGTACCGTTAGCCAAGTAGCCGTCGGTAAGGAGGATAACCGGAGTCATGTGTTCAACAGCAATCTTGCAGGCTTCGTATGCGAAGTTGAAGCAGTTGCCTGGAGTTGAAGCGGCGATAACCGGCATTGGAGATTCGCCGTGACGACCGTGGATTGCCTGAAGCAAGTCGCTCTGTTCGGTCTTGGTTGGCAAACCTGTTGAAGGACCACCACGCTGAACATCAACGATTACCAATGGCAATTCGGTGATAACAGCCAAACCTGCAGCTTCGGTCTTAAGAGCAAGACCAGGACCCGATGTCGAAGTAACACCAAGATTTCCACCGAAGCTTGCACCTATTGCAGTACAAATACCAGCAATTTCGTCTTCTGCCTGGAATGTCTTAACACCCAAGTGTTTGTGCTTGCACAATTCGTGCAAAATGTCCGAAGCAGGAGTAATAGGATAAGAACCGAGGAAGAGCTTCAAGCCAGCCTTTTCAGCACCAGCCATCAAACCCCAAGCGGTAGCGGTGTTACCGGTAATCTGACGGAACATACCCTTCTTTCCAGCAACTGGCTTTACATAGAACTGGGTTGCAATAGCCTCGAGAGTGTCGGCGTAGTTGTAACCAGCGTGAAGAACTGCAACATTCGGAGCAATCAAAGCAGGCTTCTTTGCAAATTTCTTCTCGATGAATTCCTCTTCAACCTTCATGTCGCGGTTGAACAACCAGATAAGCATACCCATTACGAACTGGTTGCGTGTCTTGTCGGCCGTCTTGACATCGATTCCGAGGTTGAGGTCGTTCACTGTAGAACGCGACAACGAGGTTATCGGAGCCTTGATTACTGTGTAGTCGTCGAGGTCGTTGCTCTGTAGCGGGTCGTAGTCGTAACCTGCCTTTTCGCAGTGCTTCTGGTCGAAGCTGTCAACATCCACTATGATTGTTGCGCCCGGCTTTACCCACTTCATATTGGTCTTCAAGGCTGCAGGGTTCATTGCGATGAGAACATCTGCAAGGTCGCCAGGAGTCTGTACTTCCTTTGCACCGATATGTACCTGGAATCCCGATACGCCTGCTACGGTTCCTTGAGGAGCCCTGATTTCAGCAGGATAATCCGGGAAAGTTAATAATTCGTTTCCAAATGAAGCTGAAGCATCTGAAAACTGAGTGCCTGTAAGCTGCATTCCGTCGCCAGAGTCGCCGGCGAACTTTATTACAACTTCTTCAAGTTCTACTATTTTCTTTTGTTTATCACTCATTGCTGTGTATTTAAAAATTTTACCGCAAAATTATTTCTTTTATATCAATTACAATCGCTTTTTTAATTGTTATATAACACATATTTTAAGCATCAATGTTGGCGTATGTTGCGTGAGCCTCAATGAATTCACGACGCGGACCAACTTCGTCGCCCATAAGCATCGAGAAAATTCTGTCGGCTTCGCTGGCGTTTTCTATCGACACCTGCTTTACGGTTCTGCCGTTCGGGTCCATAGTGGTTTCCCAAAGCTGGTCATCGTTCATTTCACCAAGACCTTTGTAACGCTGAACCTTCAAGCCCGACTCGCTGCCCTTGCCCATCTCGTTGACCAAGGCGATACGTTCTTCCTCTGTCCATGCATACTTGCCAACATTGCCCTTCTTAACCAAGTACAGCGGAGGCATAGCTATATATAGGTATCCCTTTTCGATAATCGGACGCATGTAGCGGAAGAAGAAAGTCATGATCAGCGTTGCAATGTGACGACCATCGACATCGGCATCGGCCATGATGATAATCTTGTGATAACGAAGCTTTTCGAGGTTCAGAGCCTTGCTGTCTTCTGCCGTTCCTATTGTCACGCCGAGAGCCGAATATATGTTCTTGATTTCCTCGCTGTCGAGAACGCGGTGAGGCATTGCCTTTTCCACATTCAAAATCTTACCGCGCAACGGAAGGATTGCCTGGAAGTTCTTGTCCCTACCCTGCTTTGCCGTACCGCCTGCAGAATCACCCTCGACGAGGAAAAGTTCGCACTTTTCGGGGTCGCGGTCGGAGCAGTCGGCCAACTTACCAGGAAGTCCAGCACCTGTCATAACATTCTTGCGCTGAACCTGTTCACGGGCCTTGCGTGCTGCAATACGCGCCTGTGCTGCAAGAACAACCTTATCAACGATTGCCTTTGCCTCGTTGGGATTTTCCTCGAGGTAAATGCTAAGCATCTCACTTACAGCCTGGTCAACTACACCTATAATATCACTGTTACCGAGTTTGGTCTTTGTCTGTCCTTCGAACTGCGGTTCGGCAACCTTTACCGAAATAACAGCGGTAAGACCTTCGCGGAAGTCGTCGCCACTGATTTCGACCTTTGCCTTTGCCAGCATTCCCGAAGTTTCGGCGTAGTTCTTCAAGGTTCTTGTCAAACCACGGCGGAAACCTGTCAAGTGAGTACCACCTTCTATCGTGTTGATATTGTTTACGAACGAGTGAAGGTTTTCGGTGTATTCGTTGTTGTACTGAAGTGCGATTTCAACAGGAACGCCATTCTTTACTGTCGAAGTGTGGATAACGCTGCCCGTGAGCTTTTCGCGGCCTTCGTCGAGGTATTCAACGAATTCGCTCAAGCCGTGTTCCGAATAGAATTCCTTGCGGAGATTTTCGCCGTTCTCGTCCTTTACTCTTTCGTCCTCGAGAACAAGCCTTATGCCCTTGTTCAGGTACGACAAGTCGCGGATTCGGGTTTCAAGGATATCGTACTTGTATTCGGTGACGGTGAAAATTGTATCATCTGGCCAGAATTCCACCTGAGTACCAGTCTTGTCCGAATCGCCGATAACTTCAACCTGAGTCATAGGCTTTCCGTAGGCGTATTCCTGACGATACATCTTGCCTTCGCGGCAAACGGTAGCGATGAGTTTCTTCGACAATGCGTTGACGCAGGAAACACCTACGCCGTGCAGACCGCCAGAAACCTTGTACGAACCCTTGTCGAACTTACCACCAGCGTGAAGAACTGTCATAACGACTTCGAGAGCCGACTTGTGTTCTTTCTCGTGCATTCCGACAGGAATACCACGACCGTTATCCCTGACAAGTATCGAATTGTCCTTTCCGATGCGGACATATATCTCGTTGCAGTAGCCTGCCATAGCCTCGTCGATTGAGTTATCAACAACCTCATAAACGAGATGGTGCAGACCTTTTTCACTAATATCACCAATGTACATGGCCGGACGCTTACGCACAGCCTCCAAACCTTCCAGAACCTGAATGCTATTCGCAGAATAGTCTGCGCCCGTTTGCTGGGCATTTACAGCGCCGTTCTGTTCCAAGTCTTTATCTTCTGCCATAAAATTTTTTATTTTCTTTAAACGTGCGCAAAGGTAACAAATTTCCAACGGAAAATCGAAGTTTTTAAAGATAGTTATTAACCGAATTTGAGGGTAAAAGTTGACAAAAAGGCTAACAGGCTTGAAGGATAAATTTACAAGAAAGATATTTGCCATTTTATTTGGCGATTCGGAAAAATTGTACTACTTTTGTAACATGAAAAATGAAAAGAAATGAAAGTCATGAAATTTATATTTAAACCGATTTAATGGTTAATTTTTAACCAAAGTTAGTTATTTTACTAACCGAATAATTTGCTCTGCATAGTTGCGACGGATTTTGTCGTATGCTGTGTATTGCTTTGCGCTGTAAAATTTGAAATTTGTTTAACTAAAAAAATAAAAAATGAAGAAAGCTGTTAAAAAAGTTAAGTTTAATGCATTGAGGTCGTTCTGCGAGATTTCCAAGAAATTAGAATCGAGCAATGCCATTATGCTGCATGAGTTTTTGCCAGCAGCGGTTTATTTATAGAACGAT
>CAJOEG010000118.1 GCA_905233405.1 uncultured Bacteroidales bacterium
CGACAAGCTCAGGGGGCTATTGTCCAGAAGAAATTCATAAAGGAATAAAAATATCCGTGTAATATTTGCAGGGGCAGGTTTCAAGCCTGCCCCTGCGATATGTATACACATTATAAGAACCCCGCCCCCCCCCAAAAAAACAGACTTGGATTCCTGAAAAATCTTTGCTTTTATCTACGATAAGCATTATCTTTGCATTTTTGTATTTTGATTTTGAATAACTAGAATATTTGCCATCAATGAAACGATTTCTTATAATTATCCTTTTGTCACTGCTTGTTGGAAAAGTAACGTTTGCCTACGATTTTTCTGCAGTGTGCGAAAGCGGACAGACATTGTATTATGAAATTACATCGAATGTGGAGCCATATACGGTTGATGTAGTACGTCAGAACGTTAATGAACCCTTCTACGACAGCAACCCAATTGGCAACCTTGTAATTCCCGAATCCGTTACGTATAATGGAATAACTTATTCTGTTACTGGTGTTGCTGTTTTCGCGTTTTGGAATTGTGTTGACCTTGCATCTGTTGTGATCGGTAATTCTGTAGTTGGCATTGGCAATGCTGCATTTTATGGATGTAGTGGATTGACGTCCGTTACATTCGGCAATTCTGTTGATAGCATTGATAATTTCGCATTTTATAATTGTAGCAATCTAAACGAGTTGTTGTTTCCGAATTCGGTTGTAAGTATTGGTTACTATTCTTTTTCCGGATGTAGCAGTCTAGAGTCTGTTACAATACCTGGTTCGGTTGCAAGTATAGGCGGTTATGCATTTTCCGGATGCACTAGCCTTTTGTCAGCTACAATTCCCAACTCCGTTACAAATATTGGAGATTTTGCTTTTGAAAACTGTAGCAGTTTGACTGCACCTATTTATAATGCAAATCTCTTTGTATGTTTCCCCAATGGCTATTCTACAGAATATGAAATCCAAGACGGAATACAAAAAATTGTTGGTGGTGCATTTTTTAATTGCAATGAACTGACATCTGTATCAATTCCGAATTCTGTTACAGAAATTGGCAATCAGGCATTTTCCGGGTGCAGTGCGCTGATATCAGTGTCTATTCCAAGCTCTGTCACAAGCATTGGCCCCCGAACATTTAACAATTGCAATAACCTGGCATCTGTTTATTATATGGGTAATATTGAGCAATGGTGTAGAATAACTTTTGATTCTTACTGGGCAAATCCGCTTTATTATGCTCATAACCTATATATTGATGATATGCTTGTCACAAACGTTGTTATCCCAGAAACTGTGACAGAAATCAAACAATATGCATTTTCCGGAGCATCCTGTATTACATCGGCAACGATAGGTGATTCTGTATCAAGCATTGGCGATGGCGCTTTTTGGGAATGTACGGGACTTACTTCTATAAACTTTAATGCCACAAATTGCACATTTATGGGAAGTTCATCATCAACTTATGTTTATACCGTGTTTGGCGGTTGTACTCAGTTTGCAACATTGACCATAGGAGATAACGTAACTTGCATTCCAAATTATGCATTCATTGGATGCAGCAGCTTAACTGGAGAGTTGATAATACCCAACTCTGTAACAAGAATTGGTGGAAATGCCTTTTATGGTTGTAGCGGATTGACTTCCTTAACAATTGGAAATTCAGTTGCGAGCATTTCCGAAAATGCTTTTTGCAATTGCCGAAATTTGACTACGCTTAACTATAATGCGACTAATTGTACTTCAATAGGCAGTTCTCATACATCAGCATTCAGCGGTTGTTCATCATTATCAACCTTGAATATAGGCGATAGTGTAGAGACAATACCGGCGTATGCATTCCGAAACATTAGCAGTATAACAGGAGATTTAATCATCCCCAATTCAGTAACTTATATTGGACATAATGCTTTTTACGGATGCAGTGGATTTACTGGAACGTTAACTATCCCCAATTCCGTTACAAACATTGGTAATAGTGCTTTTGGTAATTGTAGCGGACTGACCGGATTGTCTTTAGGCGAATCAGTTGTGACCATTGGAACTTCTGCTTTTTCTGGATGTAGCGGACTGACAGGGACATTGATAATCTCCAATTCTGTCGTTAATATTGGTGAAAATGCATTCAAGAATTGCAGAGGACTAACGGCAGTTATAAATAATGCCCAAGGGAGCATTGGCGGTTCAGCTTTTTCCGGTTGTAGCGGATTGGTAGAAATGACAATTCCATTTGTGGGCGGTAATATATCGGATACAATAACTCTTTTCGGATATTTATTTGGAACTACAAGCTATACGGGGGGAACTGCAGTAAACCAGTATTATACATCTGAAGATGCCATTAGATATTACATACCAAGCAGTTTGAATTCTGTTACAATAACAGGCGGCAGTTTGTTGTATGGGGCATTTTACGGTTGCTCAATGTTGACATCTGTTAACATAGGTGATTTTGTGACGAGTATTGGAGATAATTCATTTAGAAATTGTAGCGGACTGACATCGGTTACAATTGGAAATGCGGTTACTACCATTGGCAATAATGCATTTTATGGATGCAATAATCTTATAGGCTCCCTGATAATTCCAAACTCGGTAACCTATATTGGCAACTATTCGTTCAAAGACTGCAGCAACTTGTCATCTATAGCTCTGGGAAATTCTATTACAAGCATTGGCGAGCGGGCATTCCAAAATTGTTCTGGTTTTGGCTGCGAATTAAGTATCCCAAATTCGGTAACTAGCATTGGCGGTTATGCTTTTGCGGGTTGTACTAACCTTAGTGGTTTAACTATCGGCAATCTTGTCTCGGACATTGGCGAATATGCATTTAGTAATTGTAGCGGTATTACTGGAATGTTGATAATACCCAATTCTGTTACGAATATTGGTGAAAATGCTTTTTATAACTGCAGCGGACTTATATCTATAACAATAGGAAACTCTGTATCAGATATTAGAGATTGGACATTCGCAAATTGCAGTGGGTTGACATCTGTTACATTGGGCAATTTTGTTGAAAACATTGGACAGAATGCTTTTTATGGATGTAGTGCCTTGCAAGCCTTGCTAATTCCAAATTCAGTAATAAATATTGGTTATAAGGCGTTTGCTGGTTGTGATGGCATGATGTCTGTTGTATTAGGCAGTTCTCTCGAGACTATTGGTAATTATGCATTCAGTGGGTGTTATAGCTTGTCGGGAGATTTAATAATACCGAATTCAGTAATTAGCATTGGTGAATATGCTTTTTCTAGTTGCAGCGGTCTAGAATCTGTTACTATTGGTAATGCTGTAGAATCCATTGGGGTGGGTGCATTCTTCCGATGCAGTGGATTGTCAACGGTCAATTTCAATGCAACAAATTGTACGACAATGGGTATGAGTGGGAGCGGACTTTTGTTTTCAGAGTGTCCGTCGTTAACAAGTTTGAATATAGGAGAAAATGTGACATATATTCCTGAGTATGCATTTTATAGATGCGGAAACTTGTCTGGGAATTTAATAATACCAAATTCCGTAAACAGAATCGGTGGATATGCATTTAGTTGGTGCCGCGGACTATCATCTGTCGTAATAGGAAATTCTGTTGAAATTATTTCAAAAGAAGCTTTTGCCTACTGCAATAGAGTATCAAGCATTACATTAGGAAGTTCTGTTGATAGCATTGGCGATTATGCATTTTATGGATGTTCTAGTCTTACTGGAGCGTTGATAATACCAAATTCGGTGAGAAACATTGGTGGAGCTGCATTTAATAGCTGTGATAGCGTAACTTCTATTACAATAGGCAGTTCTGTTGAATATATTGGATACTGTGCATTTCACGGCAGTCCGAATTTAACCGACATATATGTCAAGCCTATTACCCCACCGACGGTTGATCTTGGAGAGTGGAATAATAGTTTTTCTAATTTTAATGCAACTCTATGGGTGCCATGTGGTACGGCTATGGCATACGACACTGCAAGCGTTTGGGGCAATTTCAATAATATACTAGAAATGTCAGGATATGCGCTGAATGTAGAAAGTTCAAATCAACAATTTGGATCAGCGGAAATAATACATCAGTCATGCGCCGATGGAATTGCTGTAATTTCGGCTACCGCAAATGAGGGTTACATATTTGCTTCGTGGAATGATGGCAATACAGAAAACCCGCGCACCGTTGAAATAATTTCTGACACAACATTTGTCGCATCGTTTGCTACGGCTCGTACAGTAACTATAGAGTCTTCCGACAACCAGATGGGCTATGTATTAGGTGGTGGTGTGTATGCCGAAGGTGCTGAAATTGAGATTACTGCAGTACCTTACGAAGGTTATCGTTTCGACCATTGGGTTGATGTGGATAATCCGTCGCGCGATTTCAACACCGACAATCCTCGTACAATAATAGTTTCGACTGATGTCACTTATATGGCTGTATTTACAGATGTTGTTGGTATTGAAGACAATGGCACTTCTGAAATCTCAATCTTTCCGAATCCTGCAATTGACATTGTTGAAATCAGTGCAAACGAAATCATTACCCGCATCGAAGTCTTATCAGCAGTTGGTCAAGTTCTGCATGATACAGAAGTTAACGAGGAATCTGTCAGTATAAATGTCGAAAAACTTCCTTCTGGAACATATTTCGTAAAAATCTTCTGTGATTCCAACGTTATTGTAAAGAAATTTGTTGTAATGTAGAGATACGAATTAAAGCAAAAAAATCCTAATGCTCGATTTGTGTTGAAATATCAAGCAACTAAATTTTCACATTTCCCTCAATGCTTACTTCCTCGTCAAGATAGGCATTTGCAATAAGTGAAAGTTTTTCGGGAGAATCGGAGGAATACAGACGGACTGTACGGTGTGGATTTTCCGTACGCATCATGTTTGTAGTCATGAGTATGTCCTTGGTGCGACGGGCAATAGCCTCCGACGAATCAATGATTTTGATTCCGCTGCCAGCAACACGTTCGATTACCGGACGAAAAAACGGATAATGAGTACATCCCAGCACTATATGGTCAACGTTGTTCTGCCTTAGCGGTGCGACATACTTCTCGATTATGGCATCGACCTCGTCGCCACAGAAAACGCCTCGTTCGGCGAGTTCGACAAGCTCCTTGGCAATCTCCAAATGTAACGAAACATATTTGCGGTACTTGTCGCTTGTATTCTTGAAATGTGCGCCACGGAAAGTCCCCTCGGTTGCCAGA
>CAJOEG010000119.1:0-469 GCA_905233405.1 uncultured Bacteroidales bacterium
AAGCATTTTTTTTGTCATAAATGTTTTGACTGCTATAATACAAATAAAAATCAACAACTTACAAGGATTCCAGGTCTCTTTTTGCGACTTAAGCCAAAATTTGAATATTTGACGATTCGATAAATTCGATATATTTGGAATTTATTTTCAAAATCTGTAGAAACGTTGCGTGCAACGTCTCCTATATTTGGAATGGTTTGAAATGGTTTATGATTGTTTGGGATTGTTTGGGATGTTTGAATATTTGACAATTATGCATTGACACATTGCGATAAATTCAGAATTTTAAGAAAAACCTATATTTTACCCCCTAAACATTAAGTTCATTAGAAACCTTAATGATTAGGGGGCAAATAGGCTTAAACTCCAGTCCTGTCAGCCTTTAATACAGTACCGTAACCGGTCCTTCGTAGGTTTCCTCTACCGAATCGAGCTTAATTATGTACATATAAACTCCCGCTGGAACAAA
>CAJOEG010000119.1:565-8615 GCA_905233405.1 uncultured Bacteroidales bacterium
GGAAGAGTTCTATGTTCTCGATTATCCACTCGTCGTTCACACCGTCACCGTTTGGTGTAATTACATTTGGAATACGCAGGCAGTCCAACTTGCTTTCGGGAACGACAATTTCCGAAATCTCATTCGAACAACCATTAGCATCGGTAACTACAGCACTATATAAGCCAGGATGCAAATTAATGAAAATCGACGAATCGGAAGTATATGTTCCCAAAGTATAAGTAAATGGAGCCGTTCCGCCTGCCGTAACTATTTCAACAGTAGCATCGTGCAAATCCTTGCAAGACGGAGCGCTTATCAGAGAATTTACGCCAAGACGTTCTGGCTGACCAACAGCAACCGAAATCGACTTGCCACAACCATTGGCATCGCTAACCGAGATATTGTAAACACCAGGACGAAGATGCTCGTAGATACGTCCGCTATGCGAAACAGTATTGCCCATATAGAAGCCATACGCGTATGGTTCAACGCCACCTGTTACATTTATCTCAACACGACCGTCCTTCTTGCCATAACAAGAAACATCAGTAACATCGGCCTCTATGCTGATAGTCGTTGGTGCACTAATTACAAAGTTTTCCTGCAATGTACAGCCAGACATATCGGTAACCATCACTCCGTAGCTACCTACTCTCAAATCCTCGAGATTAGGCTCGGTGCTACCTGTTGTCCACAAGTAGCTGTACGGAGGACGACCTCCACCGACAGTCAGGCTTATCGCACCTTCGGAAGTATTGCTACAGTTTGCGTCAGTAACCTGCGACGACATAATCAAAGCCGTCGGAGAATAAAGCATATAGTTTGCAACTCCCTGACATCCCCATCCATCGGTTACAGTGACCATGTACATTCCTGTTCCCAAGCCAAACAAAGTCGAGCCATTCTGACCGTTATTCCACTGGTACATTACAGGAGGCTGTGCCTGTTCGACAACAGCAACCAACGTTGCATCGGTCAATCCGAAGCAACTTACAGGGCTCTCCTCCACAATGCTTGCAGTCAACATTCCAACAACATTTATCTGCGACGAATAAGTTGCCGAACATCCATTTGCATCGGTAACAGTAAGCGTATATGCGCCTGCGCTTACATTGTCAAGCAATGCAGAAGTTCCTCCGTTTGACCAATAGTAAACATAAGGCTGACTTCCACCATAAACATTTGCCGACAGAGAACCGTTCGATATTCCACATTCAACATTTGATGAAATAACAGAAACATTCAATGCTTCGGGCTGCATAACCACTGCTGTTGACGAAATCGTACAGCCATTGGCATCGGTAACCAAAAGGCTATATGTTCCCGCTCCGACACCTACAAGCGTATTCACGGTATTTCCATTGCTCCACATATAATTATATGGCATTGTACCACCACCTATCTGCGAAACTCCTACCCTAGCATCCTCAAGTCCGAAACACGAAACCGGAGTTACCGAAAGGTCAAGTGAAAGTTGCTGTGGCTGACCTACCGTAACCGTTCCGTCGTATGTACAGCCGTTCAAATCGGTAACCGTATATCCGAAATTCGTATTCACAGGAATATGAGTATTATCCAATCCTGTTGAATTGTCCTGCCATACTACCGAATACGGATTGGTACCGCCGGAAATTATCAAGTTAGCCCTACCGTTTCCACCATAGCACGGAGCATTTACTGCAACGGCATTAACCGAAATCGGCATCGGCTCAGTAAGGGAAACGTGTGTTGTCGATTCACAACCTCTCGCATCAACAACGCGATAATCGTACTCACCAACGCCTAGGTTATATACACCAGTGTTCTGATATGGCAAAGTACCACCTGTTGCCGACACAGTAACTTCCGCAGTCTCTCCGTGGCACAAAATTCTTTCTGCCGACGATAAAGCCAAAAGTCTTTCCGGTCCCCCTACTTCAACAGAAATCATTTCCATACAATTATGCGCATCAGTAACTGTAATGCCGTATGTTCCTGCAGGAAGATTTGCAAATGTGTGTACATTTGAATATTCAGTAATTGTACCATTATTCCAAACTATGGTATATGGTGACAATCCGTCGTCCATACTAATGGTAAATTCGCCATTTGTTTCACCGAAGCAACGTACAAAATCGGGCTGACTGGCAGTAACAGACATTTCTGCACCATAATCAATAGTTACAGGCAGAGTTGCAGTACAGCCGTTGCCATCGGTAACTGTTAATGTGTGTGTACCAGCAGACAACTGTGAAACTATTGATCCGCCAACGATAGGATTGATTGTATTTCCATCCCATGTGTACGACAAGTTTCCTGTGCCACCACCAACAGTAAGCTGAACTTCGCCCAAGGTAGTGCAATATTGCTCCGTAGTACTTGCTATTTCAATTGATATTTCATCAGGATTGTCAACAACGTAGGTTGTAGAAACCGAACAACCGTTACCATCTGTAACAGTAAGACTATACGTACCGGCAGGAGCGGAATTTACAGCAGGAACACCTTCTGTAGCCCAAGTGTAGTTAAGAGTACCTGAACCACCGCCAGCGTATGCGTTTACAACCGTTGTTCCGCCATGGCATTGTATTGCATCAGCGACAATAGAAGTAATTGCAATTCCCTGCGGATTCTCCGGAGTAACACTTGACGTTGCTGTACAGCCTTCCGCATCAGTTACAATGACATTGTAGGTTCTATATTCAGTCAATCCACTCTGCGACTGTCCTGCCACACTGCCGTCCCACATATATGTATAGCCACCGTTTCCGCCCTGCACCGATACTGAAATATCAAATGCATCGTTGTGGCAGTTGATTGTGGATGTTATGGATGCTGTAGCCACGAAATCATCTGGCTGACCGATTTCGACCGATGTGTTGCCAGAGCAACCATTGGCATCGGTTACAGAAACATCGTATGTTCCAGCGGTCAAGTTATCAAAATAATGATAATCGTTGGTTTCGTTTATAAGGTTGCCGTTCCACATAATAATATACGGCGAGGTTCCATTGACGAAATCTATCATTATACTTCCACTGTTTTCTCCAAAACATCTTGCCGGTTGACTTGGATTCAGGGACAAGGTCATTCCACTGTTGTTAGGTATGTCAACCGTAGCCGTCGCAGTACATCCGTTTCCGTCGGTTACAGAAACCGTATGTGAGCCAGAGCCCAAATGCTCAGTCGTTGCCGATGTGTATGCGCTTGCATTTCCGCCATCCCACGAATAAGTAGTATTACCCTGCGCATTTGAAATTGAGAGTTCAACGCTGCCGAGAGTTTCGCAGGTCTGTGCAACAATGTTATTAAAGTTAACACCAAGTTCGTCTGGTTCTGTAATAGTTATATCGTCGCTTGCAGAACAGCCGTTTTCATCGGCAATCGTATATGTATGAGAACCAGCATTGACATTCTCAAATGTGCCTGTGCCTGAGTAAACTCCCGTACCGCCATTTCCTGTAACTGTCACGGTAGAAGTCTGTCCGTTGCAAAGGATGTCACTTGCGGAAATCGTAATCTGAACCTGCGATGGTTCTTCAACATTAACAGAAGACGTTGCAATACAGCCGTTATCATCAGTAACCGTGACAGAATAAAGACCGAAGTCTTCAAGTGCAGTTTGCGACTGAACATCCACATCGTTGATCCAATGGTATGAATATTCGTTTCCATCAGCCAAAGAACCGCCCTCTGCAGACACTGTAATGTCGAACTTATCGCCGAAGCACATCACTGACGATACCAAAGATGCGGAAGCCACAAGCAAAGCAGGTTCTTCAACTGTCGTTGTCAAAGTGCTTGAACATTCATCGGCATCAGTAACAATAATCGTGTAGTTTCCTGCCGGCAAATCAGAAATTTCATACGGAGATGTCATAACATCATTTTCAGTTCCATTTGCCACCGTAGAAGTCCATACTATAGAATATGGTGAACGACCAGTTATGTTTTCAACATCGATACTACCAGAAGCATCGCCATTACATCTAAGCTTGTGGGCAGTGAGCGTGAACGATACGGTTCCTCCAATGTCTTCGATGGTAACCTGTGCCGTACCCGGACATTCGTTGGAATCGGTAACTAGCACGGTATAATTGCCACCAGCAAGGTCTGTTACACTTACACCGTTTCCAATGGTTTGTCCGTTTGCATCATTAGTCCACTGGTACTGATAGCCATTTTCAGAGCCACCTGTTACCGATGTTACAAATGCAGTACCCAAAGTTGCACAAACCTTATCGGTCTTATCCGCTGATACAACTACTGGATTCGGCTGATTTACAGTAACAGAAGTCGATGTTGTACACGAATGCTCGTCAGTAACAGTAACAGTGTATGTACCAGCAAGAATATCGGCAAGTTCATTGGAATTTGTCCCTACCGTAGCATTTTCACTGTTATGCCATTCATAACTATATTCGCCAAAACCATTCGATACCGAAAGCGTTATGGTTGCAGTTCCGCCATTACACAATATTGTGCTAACCGTAGGTTCTGCTATTGTCGGATAACCTGTCCGCGAAGTAGTTATGCTAGCATCTGCGGTACAATGTGTGCTGTTGTCGGTAACGACTACGGTATAGGTATGGTTCACGTCAGCGCCAACAATCTGAGCAGATGCCTGTCCACCGTCCCAAGCGTATGAATAGTCGCCTGAACCATTGAGCCCTTCAGCCTCGATGACAATGTCACCAGCACAGAAACCGTCGGTCTGAGTAGTTTCTGCTGTAAGTTCGCAACTGCAATTACCAACTTCAATCGAAGCCTCATTTGAACACGTACCTTGTGTAACAGTTACGTTGTATGTGGTCGGCTGGGTCGGATGGATATTAATGGTTTCTGAAGTTTCGGTGGTTGACCATACGTATGACAAGCCAGTCGGACTTGCTGCCAAAACCGCATCTTCGCCAGAGCAAACTTCGGTATCGCCAACTATAGAAATTGCCGCATCTGGAGTCGGGTTAACAGTCAGATGAATTGGTTCGGACAAAGCACGGCAGTTGGTCAGGATATTGCCCTGTGCCGATATTGCCAATCTGTAGTAGCCTTCATTGGCTTCCTGAACATTTGCCATCGACAAGTCTTCGGCTGTCTGTCCTACAACTGCTTCCCATACCGAATTGTCAAGCGGATCGCCAGTTTCGCTGTAGAACCACTGGTACTGCAACGGCTCAACGAAAGTTCCTTCGTTCAAGTATGTAGCGTTTACATTATAAGTTTGTCCAGAACACAATTCTGTTTCGCCAGCAGGAATATTTATCTGTGGTACGCACAAACGAATCTCAATGTCGTCGATTGCAAAGTCGTTGCCCGAAGTTGAAGCATTCGGATTATTGAGCGACAACCTTACTCGTGTTACTCCTGCCGGAATTGTGAAGCTCATTCCATAGCGTTCCCATTGTGCATCGCTTATATTTGAATGAGCAGAAATTGTCGAAGTTGTATAGTCTGTTATTACAGTACCGTTGTCTGCATTTTCAATATGGAAGTTCAAACCTGATATTGAACTTGATGAGTTAACGTTCAGAATCCATACGGAGAAATAGAGTTCCGAACCCGAGCACAAGTCGTCGATTGTTGTTTCGTAGAACTGTCCCGAGGTGCTTCCTGCATCAACCTGCATCATGTAGCCACGAGAAACATCATCAGAATGTGTATGGTCTGAAAGATTTCCATGCCATCCCGGATGTCCCGCAAGCGTATATTTTACAAGTGCATATACACCCCTACTGTTCTGGCAATCTCCGTGGTTTCGACAATCCCAACCATTAATACCAGTATTCCATTGATAGTTAGCATTATAATTACACTCTGTAATATTCCAAGCAGACTAAAACACATAAACTCTGCCAGGACAAGTCGGAACCCGATGGGCGGAATGGGAATGATGTAAAAGGATCTCATAATAAATTTAAAGGTTAATAATAGGCAGAGGCAATCGTAAGGTTGCCTCTTGTTTTTTGTTTCTTTATTTTACGAAAACCTATTATCTTTGCCTATGCTAATAATGTATGAATATGAATATTAGATTTGTAATTTTATTGTCGCTAGCAGTTCTGTTGCTTTGCGGCGGATGTGGTAACAGAGAAAAGGATGTTGAAATAAAGTACATATCCTACAATATCCGATATGCTAATGCCAGCGATGGCGACAACGCCTGGGACATTCGTAAACCTGCAACCAAGGAAATGATAGAGCGCGAACAACCTGATGTATTCGGGTTGCAGGAAGCGCTCATTGGGCAGTTGCAGTACATCGATTCAAACTTTCCGCAGTATAGCCGTGTCGGTGTAGGTCGTGACGATGGCAAGGAGGAGGGTGAATTTATGGCAGTTTACTATCGCAACGACAAGTTCAAATTGCTTGAAAATGGCAATTTCTGGTTGTCGGAAACTCCCGACGAATGTTCCATGGGCTGGGATGCTGCGTGTCGGCGAATTGTCACTTGGGCAAAACTGGAGGACAAGGAAACCGGCAATGTGTTCTATGCATTCAATACGCATTTGGATCATGTTGGCGAAGTTGCACGTGAGCAGTCGATATCGTTGATTGTTAAAAAGATTGATGAAATAGTAAAGGATGCTAATGCTCCTGTTTTCCTGTCGGGCGACTTCAATTCGAATGTAAGTTCACCGATTTTCGACCCGTTGAAAAACATTATGAAGGACAGCCGTGCAATATTGCCCGAATCGGAATGGATTCCAACATACAACAATTTCGGCAACGGAAACGACGCTATGATAGACTACATTTTTTACAAAAATGCAGAAGTGCTGGATTTCAAGACCTTGAATGGTGATTATGGCAAGCCGTACATATCAGACCATTATCCGGTGATGGCAACGATGAAGATTTAATGATTTGAAAATTTGAATATTCGAAAGATTTGAAAATTTGATTTGTAGAGGTCGTTGCTCGCAACGACTCTACGACTACAACTTTTAACTATTAACTCTTAACTTTCAACTGTTTTTCCTATATTCGCTTGGCGAAATTCCCGTTGCGCGCTTGAAATAGCGGCTGAAGGTTGCAAGGTCGGGGAAACCGATGTTCTCTGATATTTCTTGCAGCGTCATTTTATGCTCGGTACGGAGCAAGGTTTTCGAAATGTGTATTACATGCTGCTGTATCCAGTAGTTTGCGCTGTGTCCTGTTTCTCGCTTGACGGAAGTGCTGAAATATTTTGGGGACAGGCAGAACAGGTTGGCATAAAATTCCACATCGCGGTGTTCCTTGTAGTGCTTGATGATGGCTTCATAGAGTCGTGAACTGATGTGACCTTTTGCCGATGCGTTGATGCCATCGTTTTCTATGCGGAAAGTGTCGATTACCTGTAACAATATGTGTAATTGAGGAAAAATGAAATCATCTGGCAATGACGAACTTAGACGGGAAACAATGCGCAGTGCCTCGACAAGCGACATTACATCGGCATACTGACTTGGTGTGAGTGTGAAATGCGGATGCTGCTCGTAATGGAAGCGGCTGTTGTTGATGTTTAGAATGGCAAGCCGTTCGTAAAGTCGCTCGGAAACGACTACAAGCGTGGCTTGGTAGTCGTCGGACGAACTGCGAACATTTAGCGTGCGGTTTGGATAGACAATGGCGATGTTGTGTGCTGCTCGAAAGTCACCAGCTCGCCTTCGTACTCGGTGCAGACGCTACCACGATGATTTATGCTTATGGTGTAGTGGGGCGAGGCGTATGGTTCCCCGTAAACTGGCATTCTACGTACATTGTCGATTACAACCACGCCCTTGCTGTTGATTTCTTCAGTCATTTCCATTATAAAGTTGTCGTTGCCTTTCATTTCAGTTTTGTTTTTGCATTTCGGCGACAAATATAACAAAAATGTAGTTTTGCAAAAAAAAGAGTTTTTGCCAAATTTAAAAAACCTATTGTTGATAATCGTTTCGGAATGGCATATACTTTTGCTATGTTAAAATAAGTGTCAATTTTAGATGACTTTTAGAAAAGAATATGTAAATTTGTAATTAAATTTTAATCTTATGAATAGGAAAGTTTTAATTGCAATGGTCTTTATGCTTGCTATGCTGTCGAGTATAAAAACCTTTGCGCAGACAAC
>CAJOEG010000120.1:0-2287 GCA_905233405.1 uncultured Bacteroidales bacterium
AAGGCATAATCTGGTTTGCAAAGAATGTGCTTCCGCATGTAAGCATAAGAATGAAAATTGTCGGCAAGGGAATGTCGCAGTTAAGTAACGACGAGCCGGAACTGATGAAAGACATTGAAATAGCAAGCGATGTTCCCAATCTGGAACCGTTTTTCGAGCAAGCCGACATTATGGTTCTGCCCATCTTTTCGGGAAGCGGCATGAAGGTAAAGACCTGCGAATCGCTAATGCACGGCAAGAATATAATCGGCACAAGCGAAGCTTTTGAAGGATACGATATTGAGACCGAAAAGGTTGGAGGCAAATGCAACACGGCAGAAGAATTTATCGCTCTACTAAACGATTTTGCAAAGAATCCAAGGCCGAGATTCAACGAATATTCTCGAAACGCCTTCATCAAGAACTATTCTGAAGATGCTGTAATTGAAAAGTTTAGGGGAATATTTAGCGACAATTCAATGTCCAACTAATTTATTATCATTATCTAATATGTTACGAAAAATGAACGTCATTCCACGAGTCAGAATGTTTTTTAAAGCCGAAGGCAGAGCAAACATGTTTGATATGTTAAGGCGCATAAAAACATCTGCAAGGCAAACATACACGCGATACGGAACGGGGAGCGTTGTAATGTTCGACTATACGGAACTCCTTCACGAAACGAAGTGAGTAATCTCCCATTAGTACACAAATGAGATTGGCTACGCCGAGCTAAAGGTACCGTATAAGTGAACTCACAAGCAACGTTCCTTATGCTGTTCGTTCTACTTTACGGAATGACATCGAGGATACCAACAACATTCTTCTTGTATCTCAGCCACATAAGTCCACCGCGGAAAATGAGGAAAAGCAGGAATGCAATCCATAGTCCGTCGTTGCCGAGAATCGGTTGCAGTACAAAGTAGCCTGCGAAAAAGACTGTAGTTGCGATAAACATTATGTTGCGCATCGATTTTGCAGCTGTTGCACCTATGTAGATGCCATCGAACAGGAAAGCAGCAAATCCGCAGAGTGGAATCAGCAATGTCCAGCGGTTGAATTTCATTGCCTCGGCAATTACGTTGCCATCGTTGGTAAGTATGCGGTAGATGTTTTCGCTCCAGAAGAAATATATTATTGAGAACAATGCCGTGAATATCAGTCCCCAATATACCAGATAACGTATTGACTTTGAAAGTGATTCGCGGTTGCGTGCGCCGATGTATTTTCCAACAAGCGATTCTCCTGCGTACGCAAAGCCGTCGAGGATGTAGGAGAACAGGGTAAACAATTGCATTATCAGTGTGTTGGCTGCGAGAATACTGTCGCCCATATTGGCGGATATTGCTGGAATGAATGTGAAAACGGCGCAAAGGCAAAGTGTCCGCAGGAAAATGTCCCCATTGAGTTTGAAAAAGCGTTTCATTTCTGCCTTGTGTAGGCTTCCGCGAATGTCTATGAGGTGACGCATGTTGCCGTAGTGTTTGAACCATAGGATTATAGCAAGCGCAAGTCCAGAGTATTGGGCTATTACTGTTCCGAGGGCAACACCAACGATGTCCATTTTCAGCCAAATTACAAATGCGAGGCTCGCGACAATGTTTACTATGTTGAGCGTTATGGCAACTGTCATTGGCGATTTCGAGTTCTGCATTCCGATGAACCAGCCTTTTATTGCATAAAGTCCCAAAGTCGCAGGAGCAGCCCCAATACGTACATAAAAATATGACAATGTGAGATTTAGAGTTTTGTCGCTACAGTTGAGTATAAGTCCCGATAGTTTTGCAATCGGGTATTGGAGTGCGATTAGGACTGCGGCTGCGCATAACGCGATAGTCAGTCCGCGGACAAGGATTCTCATTGCTTCAGTCTTGTCGCCAGCACCGTATGCTTGTGCGGCAAGACCGCTTGTTCCCATACGCAGGAACCCGAAGTTCCAGTATATTAGGTTAAATAACGCCGTACCAAGGGCAATGGCACCGATGTAAGTTTCGTCGCCGATATGTCCCACAATCGCCAAATCAACCATTCCGAGAAGCGGAACGGTGATGTTGGTGATTATGTTTGGCAGGGCTAGCCTGAGAATTTCCTTGTTCATTCAGGAATTGCCAGTGCTTATAGGATTTCCTTTAGTTTGTCGGCAGCCTTCTTAATTCCGAGCCAAACCTGTGAAATAGAAGCATCAAGCATATAGCAAGGAGCCGAAATTACTCGTTTTTCTGCATCGTAGGCTATTTCGTCGTAGTTGCAGACTGTGTTTTTTCCGCCCATGGCTTCAATCTTCGAGGCAGTTCCTGCATCTTTGCCA
>CAJOEG010000120.1:2293-8139 GCA_905233405.1 uncultured Bacteroidales bacterium
TTTGCAACAATTACAGGTGCTATGCACAATGCAACTACTGGTTTGCCAGCCTTGTTGAACGACTTTATTGCCGCTTCGACTTCGGGAAGAACCTTCATGTTTGCACCGTCGTAGAAATACGAGCATAAATTCTTTGCCGCACCAAGACCGCCAGGAATCCAAAGCGCATCAAAGTCGGAAGCGTTAATTTCGTCAATGGGCTTTATGTTGCCACGTGCTATGCGGGCACCTTCTACAAGCATATTCCTGTTTTCTTGTTCTTGTGCCTGTGTGAAATGGTTTACTACTTCAGTTTGATTCTTGTTGGGTGCAAAGCATTGGTAGTTAAGGCCATTCATATCTATTGCCAACAACGACAATGTTGCTTCGTGAATTTCGCTGCCGTCGCGGCTTCCGCATCCTGATAGTATAACTGCTATTTTTTTCATATTGATATTTTTACTTTTAATAAAAAAGCCGAATGCATCGGCTTTTTATGTTATTTCTTGATTTCCAAAAGTTCCACGTCGAATATGAGTGCCGAGTATGGCTTTATTGTTCCACCAGCACCGCGTTCGCCGTAACCAAGCTGATAGGGGATGTAAAGTTTGTACTTGGAACCAACGCTCATAAGCTGCAAGCCTTCAGTCCAGCCTCTGATAACACCGTTGAGCGGAAATTCGGCTGGTTCGCCACGGTCGTACGAGCTGTCGAAAACTGTACCGTCGATAAGAGTGCCTTTGTAGTGAACCTTGACAACGTCGGTTTCTGTTGGCTTCTGTCCTTTGCCTTCGGTGATGACTTCGTACTGCAGACCGCTTTCGGTTGTCTTTACTTCGGGACGTTTTGCGTTTTCTGCAAGGAAGGTTTCGCCTTCAGCCTTTATGCTTTCGTATTGCTTTGCCTGTTCTCTCTGCTGTTCTTCCTGCTTCTTTGTGAAGAATGCCATTATTGTAGCTTCTTCTTCTTCGGCAGTCAAGACTTCCTGTTTGTTCAGCTTGTCAGTGAAAGCCTTGAGAACTATTGTCGAGTCGGTTTCGTTGTTGAGGTTGTCGCCTTCATACATGTCGTACAGGCGCATTCCGATGGCATAGCTAAGCGAGTCGTCGAAATTCTTGAGTTCTACCTTTGCATTATCCTTGTTGTTGCACGAAACCATTGCCAGCGAAGCGATGACTGCAACCAATATTATGCTTATCCTTTTCATGTTTATACCTATTATATTATTTCTTGATTTCCAAAAGTTCGACTTCGAAAATAAGTGTTTCGAAAGGCTTAATGTCTTGACCAGCACCACGTTCGCCGTATGCAAGGTTGTAAGGAATATAGAATTTGTACTTCGAACCTACGCTCATAAGTTGCAAACCTTCTGTCCAGCCTGCAATTACGCGGTTAAGAGGGAATTCGGCTGGTGTGCCACGGTCGTACGAACTGTCGAAAACCTTACCTGCGATGGTTGTACCCTTGTAGTGAACCTTGACGGTGTTTGTTGCTGCAGGCTTGTCGCCCTTGCCTTCGGTGATGACTTCGTACTGCAAGCCACTGGCTGTTGTCTTAACTTCCTTGCGCTTAGCGTTTTCGGCAAGGAACTTTTCTCCTTCTTCAATCTTTTCCTTGTTTTCTTCTTTCTGCTTCTTCGTGAAGAATGCTTCTAGTGTTGTTTCGTACTGATTGTGGTCCAATACTGATTTTCCGTTTACTTCGTCTTCTAGTCCTTGCTTTACAAGTTCGATGTTAAAGTTTGTAAGTCCGTTCTGTGTTAGTGCCTGACCAAACTGCATTCCGATGGCGTATGCTGCGGAATCTTCCAATGTTTTCAATTCTACTTTCACTTTCTTTTGGGATTTGCATGGCATTGCAACTATAAGTACAAGTGCCATAGTTAATAATAATGATAATTTACGCATAGTTTACAAATTTAAGAATGCAAAGTAACGGAAAATGTTTGAGATGACGATGAAAAAAAGAAAAAATAGTGATTTGTAGATTTAATTTCAAAAACGGAGATTCTGTATTAGGCAATACAGACCTCCGTTTTAAGTTAAGTATCAATAGAAATCATTTTCATAAACGCAATATTGTGCTAATGGTTGCCTGCTCATTAAAAAAATCTTGTTTTACACTTGAGTCTTTAGCACGGTTCTTTCATTTAAAATGGTATTATCTATGACACAAATGGTTGATATTTAGATAAATCCGCTCGTTTTGACTTCCCTTCGACTGACGCTTAGGGGGCGTCTTAATGCACCATAGGGAACGAAAGGGGACGGGAATTAGTTTTATGAAAGGGCCGTGAATCTTTAGCACTTTTTCTTGCTAGGTTTCGAATGAATCAGAATTATTATGTAATTTTGCAAAAATTTTTTTCGAATGGAATATTTAGGTTTAAGCGAACAAGAAATCCTCCGTCGCGAGGCGTTGAAGGAATTGATAAATTTAGGTATAAATCCATATCCAGCACCAGAATTCAAGGTGACGACCAATACTAAGGATATTCTCGACAGGTTCAGCGACGACAATCTGCCCGAAGACTTGAAAGACATTTCTATTGCTGGCCGTATGATGAGTCGCAGAATCATGGGTAACGCATCTTTTGCTGAACTTCAGGACGAAAAGGGGCGTATCCAGCTGTATTTCCGCCGCGATGATATTTGCGAAGGCGAAGACAAGACCATGTACAATCAGGTTTTCAAGAAACTTCTCGATATTGGAGACATCATCGGTGTCAAGGGTTTTGCTTTCCGTACTCAGATGGGCGAAATTTCTGTTCATGTGAAGGAATTTACAGTTCTCAGCAAATCGCTCCATCCGCTACCAATAGTTAAGGAGAAGGATGGCAAAGTTTACGATGCTTTCAGCGATCCAGAGCAGCGTTACCGCAACCGCTCTATGGACTTGATTGTAAATCCGCAGGTCAAGGAAGCTTTTATCAAGCGTACCATGCTCACCAATTCGATGCGTCAGTTCCTCAATGGAAAGGGCTACCTTGAGGTTGAAACCCCGATTCTTCAGCCTATGTATGGCGGTGCTGCTGCTCGTCCGTTCAAGACTCACCACAATACCCTCGACCAGACTTTGTATCTCCGTATAGCCGACGAACTTTACCTGAAGCGTCTTATAGTAGGTGGTTTCGATGGTGTTTACGAGTTTGCAAAGGACTTCCGTAATGAAGGTATGGACCGCTTCCACAATCCGGAGTTCACACAGATGGAACTCTACGTTGCCTACAAGGACTACAACTGGATGATGGATTTGGTTGAGGAAATGGTTGAAAAGATTGCAATCGACACCAACGGAAGCACCAAGGTGCAGGTTGGCGAAAATATAATTGACTTCAAGCGTCCGTGGAAGCGTTTTACAATGTTCGAGGCTATCGAGCATTTCAGCGGCATTGACATTTCAAAGATGGACGAAGCCGAATTGCGCGAAGTTGCTAAGAAAGTAGGAGTGGAGGTTGACGACAGCATGGGTAAGGGCAAGCTCATCGATGAAATTTTCGGTGAATGCTGCGAATCGAAGCTCATACAACCGACTTTCATTACCGATTATCCTATTGAAATGTCGCCGTTGGCAAAGAAGCACCGTTCGAAAGAAGGTCTAGTTGAACGTTTTGAGGCGGTTTGCAACGGAAAGGAAATCTGCAACGCTTATTCGGAACTTAACGACCCGGTTGATCAGCGCTATCGTTTCGAGCAGCAACTGTTGCTTGCAAAGCGTGGCGACGAAGAGGCAATGATGCTCGATGAGGACTTCCTCACCGCAATGGAAATCGGTATGCCTCCAACGGCTGGCCTTGGCATTGGTATCGACCGTCTGTCGATGATTATGACCAACTCTGTTTCGATACAGGATGTTCTTTTCTTCCCGCAGATGCGTCCTGAAAAGAGGGCTGATGCTTTCAATATCGAGGACTATACCGCATTGGGTATCAGTGAAGAATGGGCAAAGGTAATTTATAAGTGCGGTATCACTACCGTAAAGCAGCTTAAGGAAATGACTGCCCAGAAGTTGCACCCGACATTGTGCGGAATGAACAAGAAGCACAAGCTTGGTCTTCAGAATCCAACCATCGAGGAAATCAACGGTTGGCTTAGCAAATAGCATTTTTCATAACTTCATAATGTTGTTTAGGCGGAATCGAAAGATTTCGCCTTTTTTGTGTATTTAACGTAAATTCGAAATAAAAAAGGGAACTATATACAAGTTGACTAAATTCTATACTAACAATAAGTCATTCCGCAAGTTAGAACAATAACGCGATACGGAACGGAGGAGCGTAATATTGTTCAACTATGCGGAATCTCCCGTGAAAAAAGATTTCGATGGAGATTCCGCATAGACAGGCTCACACGACACGTTCCTTAGTCGGTTCGCTTTGTCTTGTGGAATGACTAAGGAGCCTATAACAAAAAGTACATTGTGTCAACACGTATATAGCTTCCATAAAAAAAGCAAAAAATATGTCTAAATGAAAGAGGCGTGGACATTAGAAACAAAAATCACTTGTTTGCAGAAATAATTGTATATTTGTCGCATAAAGGACAATGGCGATGGCAAGAAGCGATGTCATAGAAAGCATTAGGATGGTGTTCAACGAAGCATTACCCAAGGTAAGTGGACTTTACTTGTATGCTGAGGTGTCGTGGCGTACCCGACCATCGCGAATTATCCATTGTCCATTATTAATTGTCCATTGTTAATTGTCCATTGTTAATTATTAATTGATTTATAGGTATATGAAAAGATTTGCTCTATTATTATTTACCGTAATTACTTTTTCAGTATTGCTGGCGACAAGCGGTTGCGAAAAGTTAGAAACATATATTGTAACTTTCAATGCCAATGGTGGCGTCGGCACTATGCAGGCGCAGAGATATACCGAGAGTGTGGAATATGCTCTTTCACGCAACGCCTTCTCCTACGTGGGTCACACGTTCGCAGGATGGAACACATCGCAGGATGGCAGTGGTACGAGCTATAGGGACGGACAGGTTATAACCGTCACCGCCGATATGACATTGTATGCGCAGTGGACAAGCAATGGCACTAATCCAACACCTTCTACATCAGGCACCATTAACGGACACGAGTACATCGACCTCGGACTTTCGAGCGGACTGCTTTGGGCCTATTATGCCTGGGGCGAAACCACAGCAAAGACAAGATACGATTGGAGCAACTACAAATGGTGTAACGGAAGCGATTCTACGCTTACTAAGTATTGCCATGTCTCAAGTTTTGGCTACAATGGTTTTACCGACGAGCTGACCACTTTGGAGGCTAGCGACGATGCTGCGGTGGTCAACTGGGGCGGAGGCTGGAGGATGCCCACCGAAGACGAACTGTATGAACTTATGTATGAATGTACTAAAAATATTGTAACTCAGAATGGGGTAATCGGATATTTGTTCACTGGACCTAACGGTAATACAATTTTTCTTCCGCTTGCAGGCATAGGTCACCAGAGTGGCTTCAGTTATGCCGGTTCTGAAGGTTACTACTGGTCGAGTACGCTCAACACCGACTATCCTGAGTCTGAAAATCGTCCAGATTTCGCAAGGGTACTCCGTTTCACTTCTGACAATTATTATTTAAGTATCACAGGTCGTCTATATGGAAGGTCTGTACGTCCTGTATATGAACCTACCCAGAAATAAAGAGGAAAAATTGCGATTTTAGATTTGGCTAAAAGACACAAATAAGATAAGGCTAAAAGTCAAAAAAGGCTTTAACCTGCAAGCCCTAAAAAAATGACGATTTTGCTGGCAAGATGCAAGAAAATCGTCGAATCCTCAAATTATCGAATAAAATCATCACATCATCTAATCTTTTGACTCTGCTCGTTGAAATTATCTCACAAAAAGTTT
>CAJOEG010000121.1 GCA_905233405.1 uncultured Bacteroidales bacterium
TTCCTCTAAAGAAAAATTATAATATATTGACTATCAACGCCAAATTTTCTTTATTATACTGGCATAAAAATCAATAATTTTTATGTAAGTTTGCAAAAAGAAAAATTGCATGTTATGAAACAACAGCACATAATAATGCTATTAGAAAAAGGCTTTTCTATAATACTTTTTCTAATAGCATACAGCATATTCGGAATCTCGCAGTCGTCAATAACTGTCAAATTCTCCGGTCAACTTGACGGTTCTACATACCAGTGTCTCGACAGCGTAAAAGTTTCCGATATCAGCAAGGGCTGGACAGAAGTGGTATATTATCCCGACACAATTGCAATACTCAGCGAGACAAACAACTTAGGAACAATATCTTCAGATAATAACGCTTTGTGCCAGAATATGCCCAATCCGTTCAACTGCACCACAACAGCCGAACTTGCAATATCGAAACTATCCGACATAACCCTTCAACTTGTCGATGTAACCGGCAGAATACTAACCGTATACAATGGCTTGTTTGACTCAGGGGTCCATAAGTTTGAAATTTCTGCAGAAAAACCTCAGACGTACCTGCTTAATGCACAGGTGGGAACAAAATCCTATTCGATACGAATGGTAAACATAGGAAACGGCTGTGGCAATGCAATAAAATACATAGGTGAATCGCAGGACATAACTGCAAAGCTTGAATGCCAAAACCAGTTTTCTGTTGGTGACAATATGAGATATGTTGGTTATACAACAATAGATGGCAATGTTACGCCAAGTGCAATATTTGTTCAGCAGCAATTTGTCTCCCAGCACATAATACTTAATTTCAATTCACAATTGCCTCTGCCTGAAGTAACGACATTAGATGCAAGAAATGTTGGAGCAACAACGGCAACTATGCAAGGTCGTGCTCTCGGACAGACACAGGCGATAGGTTTCTTATATGGGACATCGCCTTACGACTTGCAGTATAATGTGATTGCCACACCTACACTTACAGAGGATTTTTTTGCTCAAATCACAGGATTGTCGCCAAATACTACTTACTATTACAAGGCATACGCAGTAAATGAGACAGGCACTGCCACTGGTGAATTGTTAAGCTTTACTACAGAGCCGTCCAGCATATATCATGACATCACGGTACAGTTTTCAAGCCGTGGACACAGCACAAACTATCAATGGTTGTACCTGTATATTCCTATCGACAGTGTGAAAGTTCAGAATTTAACAAGGAACTGGACACGGACATTAATTTTCCCCGACACAGTCATGAACGTCGACCTTAACAATACAAAACTAGATGTTGAAGGTAATGTAGGCGCAAACGACCAGATGGTTTATACAGGATACACCACATATCGAGGAATAGTGTATTACAGGCAAATAAATAGTTATCTGCGTTCTGAAACATTGCAATTTATGTTTGAAATCCCATTCTGCGACGACTTTTTTGTGCATATAGAACTGACAGATTGTGAGCCTATTACATACAATGGTATTACTTATACACAAAATGGACACTACGAAATAGAACATTATCAAACCTCATACAACTGCGACAGTGTAGTAATACTCGATGTTGACATTCGCAACCAGATATTCAACGAGATAGTTGTCCAAACCTGCGACGCAAGCTACACTTTTGACGGAATCACATACACCGAAAGCGGAATTTACCAGCGACTGTACACTTCGGTTCATGGATGCGACAGTTTAGTATCGCTTCGCCTTACCATAGGCAATGGATTCACCGATGAGCGAGATGGAAATTCATATTGTACGTTAACTATCGGAAATCAAGTGTGGATGGCCGAAAACCTAAGATACTTGCCGAGTGTATACCGCAGCTCCGAAGAGTCGTATACAGAAAGCCGTTATTATGTATATGATTATCAGGGTAACAATGTTGAAGAAGCAAAAGCTACATACAATTATAATGAATATGGAGTGTTGTACAATAATATTGCAGCCCAGACCGCTTGTCCTGCCGGTTGGCATCTGCCTAGTGATTCCGAGTGGACGGAACTTGAGATTTATCTTGAAAACAATGGCTATAATTTTGATGGCTATGTTGACACCGACACTGATCGTGACACACACAACGT
This sequence comes from uncultured Bacteroidales bacterium, assembly GCA_905233405.1. Lineage (GTDB taxonomy): Bacteria > Bacteroidota > Bacteroidia > Bacteroidales > ML635J-15 > Bact-19. The sequence continues at coordinate 2,094 of CAJOEG010000121.1, forward strand.
GATTGGTAAAGCTATGGCATCACAAAGCAATTGGAGCATATCCGACATAAGTAATTCGCCAGGATGGTTGCAGGAAAAGAACAATTCGAGCGGATTTAACGGAAAACCAGCAGGCTGGAAACATCTAAACGGACTTTTTAAACATATAAACGAAAGTGCTGCATGGTGGGGGACAGGTTATTATAGCAACGGAAACGGATGGGACAGATACCTATTTTTCAGCAGGGCTCATTGTACGAGATCTCATAACAACAAACACATCGGATTAAGCGTAAGATGCATACAAAATTAGGAGGAAATCTTCGTGAATTTGCACTCTTTTGTCCTCCTATAGACTATCTAAAATATTTTTTTTCAGAAACCTAAAAAAAGTTTTTGGGATAATAAAAAAAGTATTACTTTTGCAGTCCGTTTGGTCATCTAGCCTAAGGAACTTAATTTATTAATTTTAAAGAAAGATTTTTTAAAGTGAAAACATTGGTTTACAGAACAATATCGGCAAACAAGGAGACTGTTAACAAGCAGTGGTACGTTGTCGATGCTGAAGGCGAAATTCTTGGTCGCTTGGCTGCAAAAGTAGCCTACGTGCTGAGAGGAAAGCACAAACCCGAATACACACCTCATGTTGACTGTGGTGACAATGTCATCATCATCAATGCAGAGAAGGTAGTTCTTACAGGAAAGAAACTCACCGACAAGGAATACATCAGACACTCTGGTTATCCTGGTGGACAGAAGGTTGAAACTCCTGCCGAAATGCTCGAGAAGCATCCGGAACGCATTATCGAACACGCTATTAAGGGAATGTTGCCAAAGAACCGTCTCGGAAGCGAATTGTTCAGAAATTTGAAAGTTTACGTTGGTAGCGAGCACAAGCATGAAGCTCAGAACCCGACAAAGTTGGATTTAAACACAATTAAATAAGCATGGACGTATTTAATGCATTAGGTCGCAGAAAAGCTGCTGTCGCAAGAGTTTACCTTAGCGAAGGAAAAGGAAACATCACGGTTAACAACCGCAAAATGGAAGAGTACTTCCCGATTATGCAGTACCAGTATATCGTTAAGCAGCCGTTCATCACATTGGACAAGATGGATTGCTACGATGTAAAGGCCAACATCGACGGAGGTGGTGTAAGAGGTCAGGCTGAAGCTTTGCGCCTTGGTATCTCAAGGGCATTGTTGAAGGTAGATCCGGAATACAGGGCTAGCTTGAAGCCTTGCGGATTCCTCTCACGCGACTCGAGGGTTGTCGAAAGAAAGAAACCCGGACAGAAGAAGGCTCGTAAGAGATTCCAGTTCAGCAAGCGTTAGTATTTTTTTAGTGAATTATAAACAGAGTTTAGTATCTAAATCGTGGAGATGGCCATTCGTGGTTCTACTTCACGATTGTTACTACAGAATGTAAACTTAAATTTTTAAAAATGTCAAGATTAACATTTGATCAATTGTTAGAGGCTGGCGTACACTTCGGTCACCTCAGACGCAAATGGAATCCCGCAATGGCTCCTTATATTTTTATGGAGCGCAACGGTATCCACATCATCGACTTGCACAAGACAGCCGTTAAGGTTGACGAAGCTGCAGAAGCAATGAAGAACATTGTAAAATCAGGTAGAAGAGTTTTGTTCGTAGCTACAAAGAAGCAGGCTAAGGACATCGTAGCAGAAGAAGTAACAAAGGTTGGAATGCCTTACGTTACTGAACGCTGGCCCGGTGGTATGCTTACCAACTTCCCGACTATCCGCAAGGCTGTTAAGAAGATGTCGTCAATCGACAAGATGATTAGCGACGGTACTTTCTCATCGCTTTCAAAGCGTGAACAGCTCCAGATTAGCCGTCAGAGAGCAAAATTGGAAAAGAACCTCGGTTCTATCGCCGACCTTTCGAGACTTCCGGCTGCTCTTTTCGTAGTTGACATCCTTAAGGAAAAGATTGCCGTTCACGAAGCTCAGAGATTGGGTATTCCTGTTTTCGCAATGGTTGATACCAACTCGGATCCTAAGAACGTTGACTATCCTATTCCAGCAAACGACGATGCTTCAAAGTCAATTCAGCTTATCGTTGCTACTATGTGCCAGGCTATAAAGGAAGGTTTGGACGAACGCGCTGTTGAAAAGGAAAACACCGCTAAGGAAGCTGGCGAAGAAACCGAAGAACAGGCTCCAGTAGAAAGAAAGAGACAGAGAAGAACTTCAGCAAAGAAGGAACACGTTGAAGAAGCACCTGCTGCTGAAACTGAAGAAAACTAGTATTAACGTTAAAACAGAAAGACAATGGCAAATATAAGTGCTGCTGACGTAAAGAAACTTAGAGACTTGACAGGTGCAGGTATGATGGACTGCAAGAAGGCTTTGACTGAAGCTGACGGTGATTTCGAAAAGGCAAAGGATCTTATCAGGGAAAGAGGTCTTGCAATCGCTAACAAGCGTGCTGACCGCGAAGCTACCGAAGGCATCGTTATCGCTAAAGAGTCTGACGACAAGAAACACGGTGCAGTTATCATGCTCAACTGCGAAACCGACTTCGTTGCTACCAACGATAAATTCGTCGCTCTCGCTAACAAGATTCTCGACCTCGCTATCAGCAGCCGCGCTGCAGACCTCGAGGCTCTCAAAGCTCTCCAACTCGATGGCGACACCGTTGCTAACAAGGTTACCGAACTCTCGGGTATCATCGGTGAGAAACTCGAACTCTCTCAGTATGAACAAGTAGACGGCGAATACGTTTCTGCATACGTACACGCAGGAAGCCGCCTCGCTACTGCAGTTGCTTTCAACCAATCTGGTTTCGATGCACAAGTAGGCAAAGAGGTTGCTATGCAAGTTGCAGCTATGTCGCCTGTTGCAGTCGACCAAGCAAGCATACCACAAGAGACCATCGACCACGAGCTCAAAGTGGCAATCGAGAAGACCAAAGAAGAAATGGTTAAGAAAGCTGTTGACGCTGCTCTCCAAAAAGCAGGCATCAACCCAGCTCACGTAGATACCGAGGAGCACATC
>CAJOEG010000122.1:0-3094 GCA_905233405.1 uncultured Bacteroidales bacterium
CAGTTTTTTCAGCAGATCCTCGAGCAAATCAAGCTTTAGCATATTTGCACCATCAGACTTTGCTTCAGATGGATTTGGATGAGTTTCCAAAAACAAACCGTCGACACCAACAGCTATGCTAGCTTTTGCCATAGTTTCAATCATCTGCGGAAGTCCGCCAGTAACACCACTTGTCTGATTTGGCTGCTGAAGGCTATGTGTAACATCAAGAACTACAGGATAACCAAGTTTTCTCATTATTGGAATACCGCGAAAATCAACAACAAGATCAGTATAACCGAATGTTGTGCCGCGTTCAGTAAGCATGACATTGCTATTACCGGCATCAACTACTTTCTGTACGGCAAATTTCATAGCATCTGGTGACAAAAACTGGCCTTTCTTTATGTTTACAATTTTACCAGTTTTTGCGGCAGCCACCAACAGATCTGTTTGACGGCATAGGAATGCGGGGATTTGCACGATATCGGCAACTTGAGCAGCAAATGCAGCTTCTTCTGGTTCGTGAATGTCAGTACAAATATGAACGTTGAGTTCTCGTTTTATTTTTGCAAGTATTTCAAGGGCTATATCATCGCCTATACCCGAAAATGACTTAATACTACTACGATTCGCTTTGCGATACGACGACTTGAATACAAACGGAATGTCAAGTTTTTCGCATACAGACTTTACCGTCCTTGCAGTTTCGTAAGTTATTTCAAGATTTTCAACCACACATGGTCCTGCAATTAGGAAAAAATTCCGCTGTCCTGCTATATCCGATAGGTACATAATATTTTTTTTGCAAAGATATACCATTTACAGCATAAAGCACAAAAAACATTTTCAAAAAGATTATTCATTTGCGTCATATTCTAATAATCAAACAATGTCTGCAATTGTGAATAACTAATTTCGTTCCATACGATTTTTTCGCTTAATTTTGCAACGGAAATTTGGGTTTGGAATGATTGACCGCAATACCATAGACAGAATAATGGATGCCGCTGACATTGTGGAGGTTGTACAGGATTTTGTTAGCCTCAAGAAACGCGGTGTCAACTACTTTGGTTGCTGTCCGTTCCACAACGAGAAGACTCCTTCGTTCATCGTAAGTCCATCGAAAGGTATATACAAGTGTTTCGGTTGCGGAAAAGCAGGAAATGCAGTAGGTTTTGTAATGGACCACGAACAGATGACCTATCCCGAAGCTTTAAAGTATATTGCAAGGAAATACAACATTGAAGTTGTCGAAAAGGAGCTTTCGCCCGAAGAGCAACAGCAGAACGACGACCGTGAAAGTATGCGCATACTCAACGAGTTCGCTGCCAAATACTTCCAAAATAACCTTTTGAACAATCCCGAAGGCATCATAGGACTGGCATACTTCCGCGAACGCGGATTCACCGACGAGGCCATAAAGTCTTTCGGTCTTGGCTACAGCCTTCCTAACGGCACGGCATTCACCGACGAAGCCTTGAAAAGCGGATACAAGCTCGACTTTATGGTTCGCAACGGACTTACAAAGGTGGACGAGAAAACGCAGAGGAAATACGACTTCTTCATCGGACGCGTAATGTTCCCGTTCTACAGCATTTCGGGACAGGTAATAGGTTTCGGCGGACGTGTGCTCGACGCACGCACCAAAGGTGTAAATATAAAGTACCTCAATTCGCCCGAATCGGAAATTTACGACAAAAGGAAAACCTTATACGGTATATATCAAGCACGTAGCGAAATTGTCAGACAGAAAAAATGCTACTTGGTGGAAGGCTACACCGACGTAATATCAATGTATATGGCTGGGGTCAAAAACGTGGTGGCATCGTCGGGAACATCGCTTACCGAAGACCAAATCCGTATAATCCACAAGCTTACCGACGACATAACCGTGCTTTACGATGGCGACAGTGCAGGAATACACGCTTCGTTACGAGGCATAGATATGATTCTGGCACAAGGACTTAACGTTAGAGTCGTACTATTCCCTGACGATGAAGACCCCGATTCGTTTGCAAGGAAAAACGGAAGCGAAAAGACAATAGAATATCTCAACACGCACGAGGAAGATTTCATCAGTTTCAAGTCGCGGATGTCGAAGCAGGAAGCCGACAAGGACCCGCTGAAACGTGCCGCAATGATAACCGACATCGTAAAGACAATTTCTGTTATCGATGACCAGATAAAGCAGACCGTTTGCAAAATTCTTGAAATAGACGAGAATACGCTTTACTCCGAACTGATGAAGTTCCGTCGAAAGAAAATCAACGACGGCAAATCGCCCACAGGATATGGACAACAGCAAAAGCCAGAGCCACAACTTCCTAAGCAACAACAGATTCCCAAAATAACTGGCAACAAGGAAATCGGATTTCTGTCAAAGGAAAGGGAAATAATACGCCTATTGCTTCTCTACGGGAACGAAAATATCGCAAATCCATTCGATAGCAACAAGGAAAACCCGCAGATGCTAAAAGTATCTGAACTGATGGTTGGACTTATGCTCAAGGACAATGTAACACAACTTCGCAACAAAATCAACCAACAGATTTTTGCCGAAATCAGCGATGCAGTATGCAACGGACGGGAAATCAGCGACAAGGATTTCATCAACAGTCCCGACCCTGCCATAAGCAGCGTGGCCGCCGATGCCTGCGCATCTTCATACGAACTCAGCGAAATGTGGACTAGACATGGTTCCCTATACTACAAGGAAGAATATAGGCTCACGGAAATAATTCTTGACGTTTACAACAAATATCTCACAGAAATCCGCAAAGACGAAAAAAAGAAACTTTCGGCAGAATTGAAGTCGCTGATGGAAAACAGCGTAAAGTTGCAGACGCAATTGGCAAATTTGGAAACCGAATACAACACAAGCGACGAACAGAGAAAAGAAGAACTCGAGGCAGAACTTGCCAGTCTGCGCGAAGAAACAGAAAAATGCAAAGAAACGACAGTTGGAATCTTAAGCAGAATAAACCAACTGACACAGGAAATAAAGGAACTTTCGCTAAAACAAGGACGGGTAACAATATGATAGACAAGACAATCGGCTTTCCAAATGCAAAAATAAACATCGGGCTCGACATCGTACGCCGACGCACAGACG
>CAJOEG010000122.1:3131-8098 GCA_905233405.1 uncultured Bacteroidales bacterium
GCGATGGAAATTATGCCGAGCGACAAATTTATCTTCGACAACCGTGGCATAAAAATCGACTGCGAAATCGAGAAAAACCTTTGCTACAAGGCATACAAGATGCTAAAGGACGACTTCGACCTGCCTCCTGTCAAGTTCGTGCTATACAAGCATATACCTTTCGGGAGTGGTCTTGGAGCAGGGTCGTCGGATGCTGCATTTACTATAAAGATGCTCAACGATATGTTTTCGCTGAAACTCACTACTGAGCAAATGGTTACATACGCATCACGACTTGGTGCCGATTGTGCATTTTTCATTCACAACCGCCCTATGCTTGCCGAAGGAACCGGAAACATATTACACGAAACTGAATTGAACCTGTCGGGAAAAACTCTTGTCCTTGTTTTGCCGCCAATTTCGGTAAATACGGCAAAGGCATACTCGCAGTGCAAACCAGCAGAACCTCAATACAAACTCGAAGATTCCATAAAGTTACCTATCGAACAGTGGAAAGACCGCATAAAGAACGATTTTGAGCCGACAGTTTTTGTCGAAAATCCAATGCTCGCCGAAATAAAGAACAATCTTTACGAAAACGGTGCAATCTTCGCACAGATGTCTGGCTCCGGCTCTACAATGTATGGTATTTTTGAATCAAAACCGAAACTGGATATCGCTGGTTGTAAAACAGAAATTATTGAATTGAAATGAGAAAAGTAATAACCACTATTATAGTATTTTTTGCAACACTTTTGTCGCTTTTTTCGCAACAGAATTACGACACCACTGGCAATGCCGAATACTACCGCAAGTTTGCATTCCGTTCATTTTCAAACGAAAACATAAGTCTTCCCTATCGCGAAGCAGCACTTTGCCAAAACGAAAATGGACAATCGGCATTGGTGATTTTTCTGCACGGTGGCTCTCATCGTGGCGACGATAACAAGTCGCAGATTCGCGGCACAGCAATACGCACCATTGTCAACTATCTGGAAAAAAGCAATATAAAATCCATTGTCGTTGCTCCGCAATGCGACAAAGACCACTTCTGGCACGACTACGACGGAAAAGTCAGCACCGCACTCAAGCAATTAATTGACAAGCTTATAACCGACATTAGCGACATCGACAGCAAACGCGTTTACATATTCGGTTATTCAAGCGGTGGCGCGGGCGTTTGGCGTATGATTTCCGACTATCCCGACACTTTTGCCGCAGCAATGGCGGTCGCCTCGTATCCACGCAACGCGTATCCGAAAAACATCGCCCAGACTGCACTTTGCTGCGTTATGGCAGGAAAGGATGACAAGGCAAAAGTTTCATTGGTAAAGCCGACAATCAAGGAGACACAGAAATATGGTGGGACAATAAAATTCATTGTCGAAAAGGATTGCGACCACATTTCCGTATGTCCTATCGCATTCAGCGACAACAATTTGAAATGGGTATTTGACAAACGAAAATAATATAAACTTAAAATAAATAAGGTATGATTTTAGCAAGTATTGACACAATTCCGGGAAAAAACTTTGAAGTTTTAGGAATCGTAAAGGGGACAGTAGTACAGTCGAAGCACATTGGACGTGACATATTGGCTGGACTAAAAACTATAGTCGGTGGCGAAATACAGGGCTACACCGATATGCTTATCGAAGCACGCAGCATTGCAACCGAACGCATGACAAAAGAAGCAGAATCTCTTGGTGCAGATGCAGTTATCGGTATGCGTTATTGCACCTCGGCAGTTATGGAAGGCGCAGCAGAAATAGTTGCCTACGGAACAGCCGTGAAGTTCGTTTAGGCTGACGCCGTTTAAAAGTTTCTATGTTTGAATGCCTACGGCGTTTGAATGGCTGACGCCGTTTCTAGTTTTGGGGCTTGCAGGCTTAAAGTCTAACAGTCTGACAGCCTCGCAGTCTTGCGAACAGATAGGCTGGTCTTCCGTTGAACTGGTCTTCTGCTAGACTTTTAGCCCTCTCTTCTTTTAGCCTTATAGCCCAGTTATAGGATGACGCAGTTTAAAAGTTTAACTTTGTTGAGGACTTCGCCGTTCTAAGTTTCAATGGCTTCGCCGTTTGAATGCCTGCGGGTTTGAATGGCTGACGCCGTTTGATGGTTTTAGGCTTTTATGTATAAGTATCTCTTACTCCTTCACAAACTTTACAATGCTTTCATTGCTACGCAGAACATAAACTCCAGATGGTAGATTCTCTAAATCAATGGCATCACCATTATATGTGAAAGTTGCAACCATTGATCCGACAATGCTGTAAATCTCAAGAGTTTCTCCATTGTTAACACCACTTATGTAAAGTTGTGATGAAACTGGATTAGGATAAATACCAATATTTCCAACAGAAATCATATTCACAGCATCGTCGTCATTGTCATCACCTTCTTCATCTTCTTTAATCAACGGCAACACAGCCTTTATCATCCACGCGCCATAAGTTTGCTGTGTCCAAGTGCCATTAGGATTCCACCAAGAACCGTTTTTATAGCCTGCGCCATCGAATGTAGATGCAACGGCCGGATATTCACTTTCGCAACTCAAAATTATCCACAATGGCAATTCTGTATCAATGTCAAGCGTATCGAAACCAAAATTCAACCATCCTGATGTATATTGCTCTACAGTTAACGAATCCTCCAGAATCTTTTCTGCCGGCAAAGTGTCGGTTCCCTGATATACACTGAGTTTATAGTCTCCGTATGAATATTCTCCGTCAACAAAGAACATTACATCGGCAAGTTGCGGACGCGATTCAAGGTGCTGTGGCAGAAGCAATATCCCCCACTCCACATTCTGCTGACGGTATCCTAGCGAAACATTGTAAACACCATTGTCGTAGTTGAGTGTATCGCTGTCTATTGACTTAAAGATAGCGGTCAAAGAAATATCCTCAGTCATAGTAATCTGACGCGGATTTGCTGTTTCGCCGTCGCTCCACTTTTCAAACCTGAAGCACGGATGAGCAATAGCCCTAACATCGACTACGCTTCCCTCTTCGTATCTGCCAGAACCAGAAGCACTTCCCTTCACATCGTCGTCAGATGACACTTCAAGGCTATAAACCAAGAGGCTTTCAGTTCCGAATCTTATATTGTTGCGAGTCCGCATAACTGCACCAGAAAGCCTATCAGTGTGTTCCAAATCTATCGGATTAAGATTGCTGAGCGCCATAATGGAATTGCCCCAATCACCTTCCGTACAAGCAAAACGTTTGAAAGTATGTGCCGTGCCAGTATTGTCAAGCCAAGCCAATACAAGATTGTCTGTTCCATTGTATTCGAATGGCTGGTCAAGTATTATCGTAATCCAACCGGAATAAGCAGGAATTGTAAATTCACCATCATATACAAGTGTTAAATCATCGGAAGCTACCCAGTCGTTGTACTCAAACTCGAAAGTATTAACATTACCCATATATATCCTAATGTTCCTTAGTGCATCGGCATTATCGTTTGTCACACAATTAAACGACAACGAATATATGGTCTTTGCCTCTCCCATTTCGACAGAATTGAAAATCTGCTGAGAATAGCCATATTTTTCCGTCGTGTTCATAGGCAACCCATCACGGACAGTTGTCCCTGTTCCAACCTGCAAGTAATTATCTGCCTCAAACGTATCAACATCAGCAATAGGTGGCTCCACATATTCAAGTCCAAAACGAATATTGTTGCGCTTATTGATAACAGTACCATTCTCTACGCTTAGATTATATATAGCACCACCATCATCATAATTATATATTGCAGACTGACATTCTGAAGTTGAACATAGAAATTGAATAGAACTAACAAACCTACCTGTGTTATCCCTTACAGCCACAGCTAAATTGTCTGTTCCATTATATTCAAATGGAGTACGAAGAACAAATGTTATCCAACCGCTTTCTTCGTCTATAAGAACATTTTGCGAGCTAACATTAACCAAATTAGACTTAATCCAATCGGTATCATAGTCATAATCATACTTTGATGTGTGTCCCATATAAAGTATCATCTTCCTGGAAAAAGAAACATTGCTATTAGCAGAATAATTGAACGAAACGGTATAAATTGTACGCGGTCCGCCCATTTCGTATGAAGCAAACAACTGCTGGGAGTACCCATAACTATAATATGTATTTGTAGGCAAATAAGCTGTCGTTCCCACTTCTGCTGTACCAACCTGCAGGTATTCGGCAGTTTCAATCGTATCAACAACATGTGCAGGCGGTTCTACATATTCGAGTCCGAAACGGACATTGTTGCGATAATAGTGCAAACTGCTATTATTATATGCAAACGATGTTGAATTCAACGAAACAGAATAAGAAGCATAAGCATCGAAAGACCGACTCCCTATAACATCGCTGCATACAAACGACACCTGCGAATTCTCTGTATTAGAAACATCCACGACAGCAACAACCAGATTATCGGTACCATTGTACACAAAAGGATTGTCGAAGACTAGCATTGACCAACCGCTTTCTGCATCGAAACGCATCGTACCTGAATATACCTTTGTCATTTCCGGAATACTAAGCATATCTTTGCCTGCCAAATCGAATTCATCTTTTTGTGTATGACCCAGATAAGCCTTTACACTACGAGTAAACTCTCCATTTGTATTGCCAGTATAATTGAACGACAACGAATAAATAGTACGGCTTCCACCAAAATCTTCAGCCGTAAATATCTGCTGCGAATACGACCATTTTTGGTTCGTTTTAATAGGCAGTCCACCTGCAACATCGCCAGTTCCAACTTGCAGATATGCATCGGTTTCCTCAACATCCACAACATATTGTGACGGCTCTGCATATTCCAATCCGAACCTTATATTGCTACGGCAATGATACAAGTTTCCATAATTATGGTCAAATTCATCGTAAATAATCGGATAGTAATTGGAATATGAATATGCACGGCTCTTTTCTACATTAGAACAAGCAAACAATACCGGATTTTCTTCTATGCTTCCTGTAACATCC
>CAJOEG010000123.1 GCA_905233405.1 uncultured Bacteroidales bacterium
ACGCTCAAGTTTCTCAAAATTACCGCTGTCAATAAGTTCGTAATCAGACCAAAGCCCTGCATCAACCAACTGATATTCCGAAGTGTGTGCCATAAAAATGTTTTTTGCAAAAGTAATCAGTTTTTGCAATCATCGTAACATCAACATATTTTTCGTTCACATTTTTTTACAATATATGTGATTGTCGTAGGCTCCAGCCTACGATACCGATAGACAAGGCTCTGCCTTGAAAAATACAAAATTCTATTTTAGCAACACACAACAAAGGCAAACCAAAAATCGTATTTCGTATTTCGTAAATAATCTTTATCTTTGTTCTCAAATTTGATACTCATACCAATGAAGAAACTATTATTAGTCATACTTATAGTCTTTGTATGTATTTACGCAATGGCATACGACTTTTCCTCAGTATGCAGCACAGGACAAACCTTGTACTACAATATTACATCTGATGTAGAACCATATACGGTAGAGGTGACTTGTCAAAGATATTCCACTAATGCTGATTTTCTTTATTATACCCCACCAATTTGCAATGTTATTATTCCTAATACTGTTATATATAATGAACATACTTATTCTGTTACAAGTATAGGAGATTGGGCATTTGGATTTTGCAACGGTTTGACAGAAATAACAATACCAAACACAGTTGATAGTATTGACTTTTATGCATTTTATGGTTGTAGTGGACTGACATCGGTTAATTATACTGGTAGCATAGAACAGTGGTGCGGGATGACAATTTATAGTACACCGCTTGAATACGCTCATAACCTATATATTGACAATGAACTTGTTACTGATTTAGTTATTCCGAATACAGTGACAGTAATAAAGAATTTTAGTTATGCAACATGCTTAACCTCTGTTACTATTCCTAATTCGGTTGTTACTAGCATTGGCGGTTCTGCTTTTGCTTATTGCAGCGGACTGACATCGGTAACAATCGGCAATTCGGTTACGAGCATTGGCGATGGTGCATTTAGTGGATGCAGCGGACTTACATCTATTACAATTCCAAATTCCGTTACAAAAATCGGTAATCAAGCATTTAATTTTTGTAGTGGACTGACGTCGGTTATAATTCCAAATTCAGTTACGAGCATTAACGATTTAGCATTTGCAGGTTGTAGAGGACTGACATCGGTTACAATTGGCAATTCTGTAAAAAATATTGGTAATTATGCATTTGATGGATGCATCGAACTTACATCTATTATTATTCCAGATTCAGTAACTAGTATTGGTGATTATGCATTTAGAGATTGCAGCAGTATAACATCATTTACAATCGGCAACTCCGTTACGAGCATTGGCTATAAAGTATTTGAGAGTTGTAACAACATAGCCGAACCTATATATAATGAAATTTGTTTTGCATATTTCCCTTGTAATTATGCAACCGAATACGAAATTCCAAGTGGAATACAAAATATTGCATGCTGTGCATTTTTCGGGTGCAGTGAACTAACTTCAGTTACAATCCCTAATTCAGTTACAAGCATCGGTGCTAGTGCATTCGAAAATTGCAGCGGACTGACATCAGTTTCAATTCCCAATTCTATCACAACCATTGGATACTCTGCCTTTTGGAATTGCAGTGGACTGACATCCATAACAATACCAAATTCTGTAACTAATATTGGTGATGGTGCATTTTTTGGATGTAACGTAAACTCACCTATTTATAATACTAATATTTTTACCCACTTCCCTTGTGGATACGCAACGGAATATACAATACCAGATGGAATACAACAAATTGCGGGAAAGGCATTTTCTTATTGCAGTGAACTGACATCCGTAACAATTCCCAGTTCAGTCACAAGCATTGGCAGTGATGCATTTTTTGGTTGTAGTGCATTAACAGAAGTTACCATTCCTGTTTCTGTTGACAGCATTGGTGATGGTGCATTTTGGGAGTGTAACAACCTGACAACAGTTAATTTTAATGCTACAAACTGTGGATCAATGGGAAATATGTATCGTCCAGTATTTACTGACTGTACTTCGCTACAAACCTTGAATATAGGTGATAATGTAACTAATATTCCCGATTATGCTTTTTATAATTGTAGGGGACTTACTGGTGTATTAGCAATTCCCAATTCGGTTACAAGTATTGGTGATTTTGCATTTGCTGGTTGTAGCAGACTGACAGAGGTTACTATCGGTAATTCCGTTACGAGCATTGGCAGTGGTGCATTTAAAGAATGCAGTGGATTGACTTCTGTAACAATACCCAACTCTATTACGGCCATTGGTGACGATGTGGATATGGTTTATAATGAAGGTGCGTTTTATGATTGCCACAATTTGATATCTGTATATTATACAGGAGACATTGCAAAATGGATTGAAATATTGTTTGGAGGAGAAAAGTCAAACCCTCTTCATTATGCTCATAACCTATATATTAATGACAGTCTTGTAACAGAACTAGTTATTCCTGATACTGTAACAGAAATAAAACAATACGCATTCTGTGGTGGAAGCTGTTTGCATTCGTTAACAATCCCAAGGTCGGTAACAGACATAGGTATAGGCGCCTTCTCTGGTTGCAGAGAAATTCAAATGATAACAGTAGATAATGATAATGTAGTTTACGATTCACGCGATAATTGTAATGCAATAATAGAAACAAATACAAACAAACTTATAATTGCTTCCAATAATACAATCATACCAAACTCTGTAAAAACAATTGCAGAACTGGCGTTTTGCGGATTGGGCATCGATTCTATAACAATACCAAACTCCATAGACAGCATCGGCAAAGCAGCCTTCTCCGATTGTACAAATCTTACAACTGTCAATTTTGATGCTACCAATTGTGTGTATATGGGTAAGGACTATTCAAATTTAGATACCAACAGCCTATTTCAATTTTGCGATAACTTTTCGACACTTAATATAGGTGATAATGTAACTAATATTCCCGATTATGCTTTTTACGAATGTAACAGAATAAAATCAATAAGAATTGGTAGTTCTGTTGAAAATATAGGAATTGAAGCTTTCGGAAATTGCGACAGCATTATAGAAATACATATATATGCAAATATACCACCTGTTCTTGACGATTATGCTTTCAGTGTAGTTGATAATAACAATTCAATTGAATATAACACAGCTCCAACCATCTGGATTCCCTGTAAAACCGAAGACAGTTACAGGAACGATAACGAATGGGGACGCTTTTCTGACATCCGTAGTAACACACCTACACATTCCATAGACACCATTGTAAATAATTTTGTCACCATTGGCGACCACACATTCTATTCCTCTGGCAATTATACATTTAGTATGCCATCAGAAATAGGTTGCGATACTATATACAACATACAACTTCACGTTCTTGCCGAACCAGTATATGACATTGGACCCAACCCAACATCAAAAATGCTAAATATCAATTCCGACGGATTCATTTCGGCAGTAGAGTTCTATACAACTACAGGACAACTTGTTATGCGCAAGGAAGTGAACAGCTACGAAGCGAATTTTGATATGGAAGGACTGGTGGATGGAGTGTATATTTTGAGGATTTACGGAGAGGAAAGCGGCCTGCCGTCGGTAAGCAAGATTGTGAAGGAATAGATGTGTATGGCTGGAGCCTACGCTGAAACAACGGCTTTCATTCACATTTTTTATTATATATGTGATTGTCGTAGGCTCCAGCCTACGACAGCAACACACAAGGCTCTGCCTTGAATCTTTAACTTTGTAAATAAAAACAATAAACTTTCTCATAAAAGTCCTATCTTTACACCCTCAATTTTACGACAATGACAACAATAACCAGCATAAAGAACCCGCTAATAAAGCAGATTGCAGCATATCAGGCAAAATCGAAGGAACGCAGAGCCGACAAGGTTGTGCTTATTGAAGGCAAGAAGGAAACAGAACTCGCCGTAAGTTCAAATGTAAAGTTCTTGAAAATCCTATTCTGTCCCGAAATAATAAGCGAAGAAGACGCAAGAAAACTTGTCGGTAAGCAGTTCGACACCGCTGAAGTTTATGAAGTAAGCGAAGAAGTTTTCTCAAAGATTTCTTACCGCGAAACCACCGGCGGACTATATATTATAGGTGAGATTGCCGACAAGAAACTGTCAGACCTTCCTGTAAACGACAATTCGCTTTTCATAATCCTCGAAGCAGTTGAAAAACCAGGAAACTTGGGCGCAATATGCCGTATTGGCGATGCTGCAAAAGTAGATGGCATTATCATCTGCGACCCGCATACCGACATTTACAATCCAAATTCTGTAAGGTCGAGCCTCGGATGTGTATTCAGCAACAATGTGGTTAGCACCGACTTCGAAAGTTGCATAAAGTGGCTTCGCGAAAACAAAATAACAAGTTACGCCGCTGAACTGCGTGCCTCGGAATTTTACCACAAGTACGACTACAGAGGTCGCACAGCCCTTGTCTTCGGCACCGAAGCAACCGGACTTACCGAAAAATGGATACAGAATGCCGACCACCGCATAAAAATTCCAATGCTGGGATACATTGATTCTCTAAACGTTTCAACATCTGTTTCGGCAATGGTATTCGAAGCATTGAGACAAAGAAACTTCTACATGAAATAGGAAGACCAGCCGGACGGAAGACCAGAAGACCTGCCAAAATGAAGACCTGTCGAACAGACTGCAAGACTGTGAGACAGCAAGACTGTTAGACTGTTAAACTGTCAGACTTCTATCCTCTTCACCGCTTCCATGCCGTCTATCGCCGACGACACTATTCCTCCTGCATATCCTGCGCCCTCGCCACAAGGATAAAGATTTACAACAGAAGCACTACGCATAGTTTCAACATCGCGAACCACCTGCACTGGACTGCTTGTGCGCGACTCCACTCCTACCACAACGGCCTCGCTTGTCAAAAATCCGTGCATTTGCCTGTCGAACTGGC
>CAJOEG010000124.1 GCA_905233405.1 uncultured Bacteroidales bacterium
CCTCCTTCTATCCGAAGTCAACCTAAACAGTCCGCTTATTAACGTTTCCGTAGATGAAAACGGAAATGCAAACTACAACTACATACTCGACAAGTTTGCAACAGATGACACTACATCATTGGATTTCAACATAATATGTCGTAAAGTCTCCATCACAAACGGACACCTCAAATATCTGGACAAAAGATACGACAATACTGCCTCCACTTTCAAGCCATCGGACATTGACATAAATGATTTCAACGTGGAAATCAGCAGGTTCAGATACTTAAACGATACAATCAGCGTAAACATCAACAATTTCTCACTCAACGAAAAGTCGGGCATAGCACTGAACAATTTTTCTAGCGAAATAAAATACTACAACAAAGGCCTAACCCTCAAGGACATAAATCTACAGACTGACTATTCGAAACTCATCTGCTCCGAAATAGCCGTAGTCGGCGAAGACAGCCTTTATCTCAGCAACCCGATGGGAAAAATCGAAAAACTGACGGTAAACATCGACACCATAATATTCAGCGTCGCCGACCTGGCGCCATTCCTACCTCAGTATTCAGGACTTTCGGACAGCATACACATACGAGGCAACTTCTCCGGCAGACTTGACGACTTCAAGTTCAAGAACTTCGGAATTTCAATGTACGGTAACACAAGACTTTATGCCAACCTATCGGTAAACGGCCTCCCCGACTACGAACAGACAATCGTCTTCGGCAACATCAACAATATGCAGACCAACAAGGACGACATAAACAGGATTCTTCGGCTAGTGTCGCCCGACGACCCCATACAGATACCATCGCAACTTAATAACCTCGACCACATTTCATTCAACGGAAACCTGTCGGGTATGATGAACGATATGATGGCTTTCGGCCAGTTCACGTCCAACATAGGCACAATAAAGACCGATATTGCAATAATGCCAGAATGGGGCAACGGCTACCTAGGATACGACGGTAACATTTCGGCAAAAGACTTCAACCTGCACGAAATAATCCCCGGCGACAACGGACTTGGGCTATTGTCGGTAAACATAAACATCAGTGGCTTCGTAGATTCGCTGTCGCACACACGCAACAGGCTCAACGGGAAAATAGACAGGCTCGACTTCAACGGATACAATTACTTGGACATAAAGGTAAAAGGAGAACTGACCAACGCTGCTTTCAACGGAAACATAAACATAAACGACCCCAACCTGACAGCAGAAGTAATAGGCAAATACAATTTCGGCAGTCGAAACAAAGACATAGAGGTATCAAGCGATGTTTATGCAAATTTGAAAGCTCTTAACCTTGCATCGGAAAGTGCACATAGTTCTGAATTAAAATTCGTGCTTGCCGCACAACTAAGCGGCGACCTTGCCAACCGACCCATAGGAAACATTACATTGAGCCAAGCTGACTTCAATATTGACGACAAGCACCTAAAGATAAACAAGTTAACCGCTACCGCACACGAAGATAAAGATAAGAAACACAACATTAGCGTAAAATCCGACTTTTTAGACTTGGACATTTATGGAGAATACAACATAAGCGAAATTGCTGGCGACATGTTTAATATGATAGCCCAAAGTGTTCCATCTATATTTGGCAAAACAGAAGATCCAAAACCTAGCACAAACTACTTCACTTATTCATTCAGATTCAAAAACATAAACGAATTTATCAAGTTCTACGACCCAGATTTAAAATTACACGGAGACATCTACTCTACCAACGGCTATGTTTTTGGAAATACCAAAACAATATATGGCAAGGTAAACATTCCGAAAATAACACGTGGCGGATACTCAATAGGCGAAAGCGATATTGAAATGTACAGTATGAACGGAATTGTCAATCTGTATCTCAACACCCAATCGGCTGAAGCAAGCGATTTTTCTTTTGAAAGCATAAAACTTGCCGCTGGCGCCGAACACGACAGCATTGGTCTTAATCTTAACTGGGGAAGTGCAAATAGCGAAAACAATGGATTTTTCACACTAAACACAAAATTCACACCTCACGATAACGACTCGTCTCCACGCATAGAAGTTAACCTATCCCCCTCACAATTCATTTTCGGTGAACAAGTATGGAGACTCGGAGAAACAAACATCAACTTCGACAACAAGGAAATCGAAATCCAAAACCTAAAACTATCTAACTTGAACCAGGTACTGAACTTAAAAGGCTACATATCAAAAGACCCGGACAAAATTCTATCGTTTATGGTTGATAACGTTGACATAGGCAACATAAACAGGATAACCAAGCCTAAAGGTTACGAATTCGGCGGAATATTGTCGGGAAGCGGACGTGTAGCAAACATATACGACATTCCTATTTTTACAGCAAATGTCAACATAACAGACCTGATAATCAACCAAGAAGAATTAGGGAAGCTCAACTTATCGTCTAAATGGGAAAACCAGAGCAAAGCATTCGTGATGAGTGGCACAAACAAATATGTCGAAATGAAGGGCACATACCACACCGAACAGGATAACCTCGACGTAAGCGTAATACTCAAGAACCTTAAACTGGACATTTTCGACAAATACCTTAACGCATACCAAATCAGCGACCTGAAAGGCTACGCAAACGGAACCGTAATGGTCACAGGAAACATAAAAAAGCCGAAGATAGACGGAAGCATAAACCTAAAGCAGACGGAATTTGTTTACGACTACTTGAAACTCAAGGCAATAACAGAAGACAAGGTCTATATTTCCAACGACAGGATATACTTTGACAATTTCAAGGTTAGCGATGAAAACGGTAATACAGGCATCATAAACGGCGGAATATATCACGATAATTTCTCAAATTTCCGCTTCGGTCTGCTAGGTAACCTAAACGACTTCAAAGTACTTAATACCAAATCGATAGACAACAATCTATTCTACGGAACAATCTATGCTTCGGGCGGACTGACCGTCGAAGGCACGCCAGGCAACTTCTCGATATACGCAGGCGCAACTACAGAAGCAGGAAGCCGATTCATACTGCCGATGGAGGACTCATATCGCGCCCAGAACACAAGTTACATTACATTTGCAACGGCAAATGAACAAGAAACCGAAATAAACGACAATAAGTTTTCTGCAAACAAATATTCAATCAAGTTAGATATTGACGTAAAGCCAGAAACAGAAGTGCAAATCGTATTCGACCCGCGTACTGGCGACCGCATAAAGGCAAACGGCGAAGGTATGCTGAAAGTAGAATACAACTCAGACGACGAACTGCGTTTATATGGCGAGATAGAAATCACAAAGGGAGACTATCTTTTCACTCTGGAAAACATTATAAATAAGCGTTTTACTATACCTGCTGGCGGAACAATAACATGGGACGGCAACCCATACGAAGGCAAACTCAACCTAGATGCCGTATATAGCACAACCGTATCGCTCAAGGAACTGATGAGAGAAGAATACGACACAACCGATTCGTACAACCACAAGGCCAACGTAGAATGCCACATGCACCTTAACGGAAACCTGATGTCGCCAGAAATACAATTCAGCATTAACATTCCCAACGGCAGCGACAAGGTAAAAACAAAACTTGCAAGCCTTACCCAAGACGAAATTAACAAGCAGTTACTATATGTATTGGTTCTCAACCAGTTCTACGACCCGAACGCAGAAATGCTGAACCAGACAGGTACGACAACCAACGCTGTAGGCGTTACTACCACACAAATGCTTTCAAACCAGTTAAGCAACTGGATATCACGAATCGTAAAGGACGTTGACGTAGGATTCAAATATACACCTGGTACTGAATTTTCAGGTCAGGAAATAGAAGTGGCTCTTAGCACCCAGATATTCAACGACCGTCTGCTGATAAACGGCAACCTTGGCATAAGCGACAAGAAGTTCAACAACGAAAACCTTGTCGGCGATGTCGAAGTACAATGGAAACTCAACAAAAAGGGTACCATCCGCCTGAAAGGATTTACAAGAAAGAACACCGACATTGAGGCGGAATATGGACCTTATACCACTGGTGCAGGCATATTCTACACGGAAGAATTCGACACCTTCGGCGAACTTATGCACAAAATATGGAACGACATAACATTCAAAGATGCAAGAGAAAAACGCAAGGCAAAAAAAGCAGAAAAGAAAAAAACGTCAAATAGCCCAAGATAAAATTATTGATATGATTTTTAAGCCATTTACAAATCTCTATTTCTTACTTAATTTTTTTTTCGTTTCTTTGCACCTCTAATATAATATAAGTATGTCAAACGACGCATTAATGGCTGTAAGTCCGATAGACGGACGCTACTATTCTAAGACAAAGGAACTTAGAGAATATTTTTCGGAGTACGCACTTATTAGATACCGCGTTAGAGTCGAAATCGAATATTTCATCGAACTTACCAAAAATTCCATTCCTCAACTGAAAAACTTCGACAGCAGCAAATACGAACTTCTGCGCGACTTGTACAGAAATTTCACTGCCGAAGATGCAGAAAAGGTTAAAAACATCGAAAAGACCACCAACCACGATGTGAAGGCTGTTGAATATTTCATAAAGGAATACTTCGATGCACACGGTCTGTCGCAATTCAAGGAGTTCATACATTTCGGACTTACCTCGCAGGACATAAACAACACGGCAACACCTCTGCTACTTAAAGAATCGGTAGAATACGTATATCTGCCTCGCCTCGAAAACACAGTGGCAACAATAGCCGCACTTGCCGAGGAATGGAAGGACATTCCGATGCTTGCCCGCACACATGGACAGCCAGCCTCTCCCACCCGACTTGGCAAGGAAATGAATGTTTTCGTCGTCCGCATAAACGAACAGATTCGCCAACTGAAAGAAATTCCGTTCAGCGCAAAGTTCGGTGGAGCAACCGGCAATTTCAATGCTCACAATGTAGCA
>CAJOEG010000125.1 GCA_905233405.1 uncultured Bacteroidales bacterium
TTGCCGATAGTTCCAGAAAATGCTTCCTGGCACGATGCGCTAATAAGCATAATTGCGTGTGTCACAGCAGTACTTTCATCACCCCAGCCAACTTCTTGTATTTCAACATTTTTTCCTTTGCTGTTTATGGTGTAGAAGTTGTCCTTCAAAGGACCGAGGTTCATATATGGCTTGTAGTTGGTCGACTTTGTGGCATCACCATAGATTACAGGGATGCGGAATCCGTTAACCCAGTCGCTTGTGGGGCTTGTAATGTGATATATGGCTGTGCCTACGCGTTTTGCATAGACATTTCCTTTCTCGTCTTCCCAACGGTTTTGCAGTATGAAAAGAATTTGCTGCTCGTCGTTTCCGGGGCGGCTTGACGACGACAAGGTCTTGCATGTGGTGATTGTTCCTTTATTTGGCATTGCCGATTTGTAGTCGAGGATTACAGCCTTGGGTTTGTTTGTAAATGGAACGCCCCATCTCATTTTGCTATACGGATTGCTGGCACCATCAATAGGTTCGTGAGCCTTGCCCCAGTATATTGACCCAGAGACAAGTACTCTTATATTAATAATACCAATAACCTTGCATTCTGCATATTCGGTGGTAAGTTTTGCGCAGTAACCGTTGCCACGTCTTTCTGGATAAACGGTGTTGCTGGTCTTTGATATGCCTGCAACTTTTGCGTATGTATTCGATGTTGCCCATATCGACTTGATGTTCAATGCTTTGTTTTCGTGTATCGTGTCGCGTGGACCGATAGCATAGATGCGCTTTGTATCTCCGCCGATAATTAGTGATTCTTCAATGTCGCGGACAACCCAGTTTTCAAAGTTGCCGTATTGTACATTCTTGTATGTCTGCGAATTGGCAGTAAAGGCGAGTGCCATTGCCATTAGAATCATTGCATATTTGTTAAATTTTCTCATATTTCTGATAATTATTTTTTTTCGTTTTCCGATTTACAGATTTTGAGCCATATCTTGTGTACTATGCCCTTTGGGATGGCATTTACAAGTGGTGGCCACAACAAGTTGATGAATCCGGGAGTCTTGCAGCGACGTTTGCGGAACATTGCCTTTAGTGCTTTGTTTACAAGTAGTTGAGGAGGATATACCACGCGAATCTTTACCCCAAACCTCATCAGTCCGTTGTACTTAGGATTGATATTATATAAAGGTGTATCTACAGCACCAGGGCAGACTACTGTCGTATGCACATTGTATTGCTTGTTTTCAAGATAAATCGACTTCATAAAGCTTTTCAGGTAGGCCTTTGTGGCTGCATACATTGTCAGTCCGGGGATTGCCATTGTTGACGTAACCGATGATACTGTAAGTATGTATCCGTATCTACGTTTCTTCATTTCGTCGCCAAACATCGAGCATAGTCGGGTAGGGGTGTAGACGTGGAGCATCAGCATTGCGCTAGCTTTTTCAATTGTGGCGCTGTTCAACTCCTTGAAGAAGAATATGCCGGCATTGTTTATGAGTATGTCAATCTGTAGGCCGTTCTGCTGGCAGAAGTCGAATAGTTCCTGTGCCGCTTCCTGTTTTGCCAGGTCTTGGTATTTGTATATCACATTGACGTGGTATTCGCTTTGCAACCTTTCGGCAACTGCCTTTAGTTTTTCTTCTTCGTTGCTAACAATCAATAGGTTGCATCCAGATTGCGCAAGCTGTGAGGCGTATTCGAGTCCCATTCCGGAACTTGCGCCTGTTATCAGAGCTGTGCTGTCCTTGCGGATGTACTTATTGAAAGTTTTCATTCGTTCGTTTTAGTACTTTTTTTAATTTGCAATGCTATCCCTTTTATTCCTAAATCGTTACAAAAGCCTTTGCATTGCTTTCAAATATTAAAAGACGTGCAAAATTAACACTTTTATTTTTAATAGAGTTTTCTGTGATGCGGTTTTGATAGTCTATCTATACTAATGTGTTGATTATTAAATAAAAAAGCAGCAAGATTTCTCATGCTGCTTCCGTATTGTAATTCAATTTTATGCCTAATTCATTTTCTCGAATTTCTGTACGGCAATTTTCCCCTGAGTGAACATTCTTGTCACGTATGTTCCTATTGGCAGGTTGGATACGTTTATTTCTACCTTTTCACCGCCAAGGTTGTTGTTTGAATAGACAAGTCTTCCGAGGTTGTCAAATATTTCAATGAAGTCGTAAGGCTCGAATCCGTTGGTGTTTTCTACATTAAGAACGTTGTTGCAAGGATTAGGATATATGGTTACAGTTTCTGTGAATAATTCGTTGCCGGTTTCTCCATTAAGGCAAGCTGCAACTTTTATTCCTGACGAAGCTGAAATATTGTCGTACGCCTCGGACACAGTTTTCCATTCGCCGTCCTTCTTTACGAAGAAAGTGTTTGGTCGTCCGTAGCCTCTGTTGTGAGAAAGACCGATTACAATGTCGGTGCCGTTAGTGTAGTTTATTTGGTATCCGAGGAAGAATGGTCCGTCAACTTGCAATGGCTCGGTGAAATTTATTACTTGGTAGTAGTTTTCTCTCAAGTCCCTTAGGTAAACCCTTTGTTCAGAAATGACAGTAGTCGGTACGGGGTCATTTCCATCCCAAGTGATGAATGTAATGTAGTCGTTTGGATTGCTGTACTCGAGTTTCAGTATCGGGACTATTATTGATGAGATTTCGTTGAATGTGTAGTATTCAAACTTGTCGGCGTATGTTGTTATTCCGTCACTGTTGTGTCCGCCGAGGTATCCGTCGATTCCATGAGCTCCGAGTTTTATTGCTGTCTCGTCAGGAAGCAGGTTGCAGAGTGTGTCGCAGTATGAGCCGACGTAGTTTTCGTAAACCACAATGTAGTCGTGCTTTGTTAGGACATCGCCGCCATTTGTATTCGATACCGCTAATGTTACATCAAAAACACCTGAGTTTTCGTAAGTTACACCTTGTGGTATAACCTGGAATTCAGAACTTGCAGGTTCCCCGCCTTGGAACTGCCACGACCAGAACATAGGGTATCCTTCAGACTGGTCCTCGAAGTTTACAGGTGTGTTTACTTGTACTAGTCTGCTCGCGCAGGTGAACTTGGCCTTTGGTACGGCATTTCCGATTGAAGGTATTACATGTATGTAGTTTTCAAGCAAAAGAGTATCAGAGCCAAGCATATTGGATGCGATAAGTCTTACATTGAATGTACCAACATTGTTGTATCTGATGTTACTTGGGTTTTGGTCGGTTGAGCTGGTTGGTTGTGCGCCTTCGAATGTCCATTGCCATACCCACGGTTCTCCACGTGAGAGGTCGGTAAAGTCTATTGAGTTGCCGGCAATTACCGTAACTTGGTTTGCCGCGAAGTAGGCTGTTGGCGGCTCTGTCGGAGGAGCGACAACCTCTATGTAGCTTGCACGTATCTTGGTATCTTCGTTACCTTGACGGTTTCTTGCAGTTAGTGTTACATTGTATGTCCCTATGTTGTTATATGTTATAGTAGGGTTTTCTTCTGTAGAATTTGATGGTTCTCCGCCTTGGAATGTCCATGTCCAAGCGTTTGAACGTTGCGAATTGTTTATGAATGTTACTGTTTCGCCAGCTGGAAGACGTGTTCTGTTGGCAGTAAAGTCGGCAATTGGCAAATTGTCGGGGCAAGCACTTTCATGGGCGCCAACAGCGGTAAGTTGATTTGCACTAGGTGGCCTGCCCATTTCGTTCATGGCATTGTTTGGCTGTATGAGAATGTAGGTAGGTGTCCCATCTATTTCCCAGTTGTTAGCAAGCGTGGTTATGATAGGGTTGTCACTATATGGCGCAATGGGATAGTTGGCTCCGAATTCATTCATATACCAATCAAGATCGTGCGATGCATCGTGTCCCTGACATTCCAGTCCTATAACAATGACATCAGCTCCATTGCATCCCATTGTGGTATATAGGTTCGCTAGATCTGGAGTTTCTTCTTGGCAATAGTGACATGTCGTATAGAAGAAGTCGAAGACAATATATTTGCCGTCTGCAAGTAATGCATTGATGTCGTATGAGTCACCATACTGGTCGGTAAGTGTTACAGTTTCTGTGAACTGGTCTGGCATTTGCGCAAATGCCTGCATTGACAATATTATTGCAGCAATCGTTATTAAAAGTCGTTTCATAAAAACACAATTATAGACGAGTGCCAAAGTTAGAAAATATATTTTGATTAAGAATAGAGTTATTCTAACTTTTTTAGATTTTTTTGCATTCCCCTTATTTTCGACTGTGTGGGGGATGTTTTTTCTAGCGGGAACGCTTTCTCGGTCCGAAGTTGTAGCCGATGCGGATGGATGGTTCGATGCAGATGGTTTCATCGGCCAACGAAATGCCATATAGGAGTTCTCCCATTACATACCATTTGGAGAATACGCGTCCGAAACGAAGTTCTACAGGCAGAACAAGGTCCATGTCTACAAAACCTAGACCTAGGCATGGGCTTATTCCGAATAAATACGGCTTGTTGTCGAGGTCTCCAATTTCACAAAGAAGTCCTGCCGATAACCTGAACATTGAGTAAAACTTGTCGTATTCGTTGTATGGGTGGAACGAGCCAAGAAATCCACCGCCTGCACTTATGTAAAGACCAATTGAAAAATTGTCGGACACCGGATGTGCGTAATCGTAACCCAAATGTATGTTCGTTCCTGCGGCTTTCAGGTCGTAGAATTCAGTTGGAATACCAATGCCAACATTCATACCGTTAAGTACTGATTCTTTTTGTGCGAAAGTCGCTGTGCTACAAATAAATGTGATGATAAATATTATTGTTTTTTTCATTTTCGTAATGTTCTATGTTAAACTAGTACTGATGCAATAAATTTAAAAGTCGAACAACTCAAGTTCATAGTCATCTTTCATTGAAGCAGGAACACTATTAGGTTTAGCAAGAAGTTCCCTTA
>CAJOEG010000126.1:0-1962 GCA_905233405.1 uncultured Bacteroidales bacterium
ATGTGATGCCGCTTTTCCCGAAAGATGCCAAGTATTATTTCACAAATGCCGACATTCCACGTGCAATGCCCGCCGAACAGGTAAAGGCATACGGAGAAAAGTTCGGTCTCGATGGCGAAACTCACGAAAATGTTCCTTCCGCCTACGAATCTGCGAAGAAAAATGCCTCACCGGACGACACAATTTTCATCGGCGGAAGCACTTTTATCGTCGGAGACTACTTTAAACACTATGGTTTTCAATAGGATAAAAGATTTTTGAAAAATTATTGATTTTATTTTGTCAGTTCGGAAATTTGCAATACTTTTGCACCGCTAATGACAAGGGAGCATAGCTCAGCTGGTTCAGAGCACCTGCCTTACAAGCAGGGGGTCATAGGTTCGAATCCTATTGTTCCCACAAAGAAGCCACAGACAATGTGGCTTTTTTCATATCCATATCACAAGATAAAGTAACTGAAAATAAAAGAATTAACACACAATCAAACTACAATCCACACCAACAACCACTTTTCTCTTTCCGACCACATGTCCTAAGAGAAATTGGAAAAAATGAGAAAAATACGAGAAAATAGTGAGAAAAATTTTCTCACTGATTCTTACCAAAAAGTCTAACTATCAATCAGTTGCATTTTTTTTGTCCATAAATTTACCAATGAGAATAATGCAACGGCTTCTAAACGATGGAGGGTTTTCTTATGGCATCATTAAAATATTACCTTGATACCCGACATACAAATAAAGAAGGCAAATCTTTATTAAGTATTAGGATTGGTGGTTTAAACAACTCTGCCAGTTTAGTTTCCACGCATTTTCATCTTAAAGAATCTGATTGGGATTCCACCAACAACCGCATCAAACCATCATGCACCTATTATGATGTCAAGGACAGCAACATCATTCTGCAAGAGCAGTTTCTTAAACTCAACAAGTTCATTGTAAACTGCGAAGATGCCGATGAAATGACTGCTACTGAAATCCGCGACAAGTATCTGGGCAAGGAACAAGAAAAGAAGATTGTAAATATTGATGTTTACGACCTATTTGATAAGTTCATTGCAGTGAAGGTTGCCGAGAATCCAAATGGCAAGACTAACGAAGTGTATATGCACACAAAGAGAATTATGATGTCATTTGCCAAAGCATTAAGGATAAAAGAAGTAACTACACGATTCTTGGAACGATTCTATCAATATCTGCTTGTTGATAGGAAGAACAAAATCAACACAACAAAAAAAACTGCCCGGAAATTCCGAGCAGTTTCTCATATAAAGCATTAATAACCTTTATGTTACCACTTCGATTTTTGAATTTTCAGTCATTTGTGGAAAATTTTTTCAGTCATTTGTGGATTTTTATAGTAACCATTTGGTTTTTAACCACATAAAAAAAATCCAATTAGTAGATAGCAACAACAAAAACAAACAACGCCTTGCATTATTCTTAACCATAATTATGAAACAAATTTAATGAGAATTGGAAATATTTGCGGGCTCCGTTTTCGTCAATTATATCCACAAAAAAACTGCCCGGAAATTCCGAGCAGTTTCTCATATAAAGCACTAATAGTTATTCTGTTATAGCATCGTTTTCTACAACATCAGCATTCTTTATCTGAATCCAACCTATTATATTCATCACAACCACTGCAATCGCGACAATCTCAGAAACAATACTTACAAAAGCACCAATTATGGCACCAACTATACCAATAATCGTTGCTATAAATACAAGTTTTGCACCCTTTGCTCCAGGAAATGTTTCCGAATTTTTGAGCTTAACATATCCTATCAAACCAAAAATGAGAGCAATCAGCCCCAAGACACCTGCAAAAATTGCGAATATACCAACAAGCATTATTATTGTCAGGTAATTATCATTGACACAGAACATTAGTATCATCAATGCACTTATAAAAGATGCCACAACCGAAAGTATTGCCGACACGCGAAGCTTCTTTACC
>CAJOEG010000126.1:1990-6871 GCA_905233405.1 uncultured Bacteroidales bacterium
CAAACACCTTCTCGAATCCCTTCAGAGCAACGGCATTATATATACAACAAGCCGCAGTAATCAAAGGAAGCACCATAAGAGCGTAGAATGATGAAGGTAGCGAACCTGTTTCTACCAGCGATTTAGCCATTGTATCTGGCACATAAAAGAATGCTGAACAAATCGTACTTAACACATTAAATATTGAATATGCAAGCACACTATAAAACACCTTAGTCGCTGCCGACTTATATGCTAAACTATCCATAAATTTTTCCCTCGGTTATATCCCATCGAGCCGTCGGTTTTAAATTATTAACAAATGCAAAAGTATATTTTTTTTTACAGCAACAAGAACTTTTTTGTTATTTTTTCATTAAAGTATTTCAATAAAAAAATGACTCTATTCTTTACGAGATTACACCCTGACACACATTTGAGCAGAAACCTTCAAATCCTAAAACCATAAACATAAACTCAGAAGCCAAAGAAACGACTTTAAGCCTTCAAGCCAGTTTGCCCAAAATAAATTCCTAAATCGTCATTCGTAAATCGTAAATTAATTGTATCTTTGCACCGCTAATATTTTATTGGCATTAATTTATTGTAATTCTTTTAATTAGATTGTAAAATATATGGCAAGCAGAAGAAAAGAAATGTTTCCGAATGTTACCGATGCAGAATGGAACGACTGGAAATGGCAAGTAAGAAACAGAATCGAGACTCTCGAACAACTGAAAAAATACGTGAAGCTGACTCCCGAAGAGGAAGAAGGCGTTGCAAAGTCACTGAAGACCCTCCGTATGGCTATCACTCCATACTACCTGAGCCTCATTAACCCAGATGACCCGAACGACCCTGTCCGCAAGCAGGCTATACCTACCGCCGCTGAACTTCACCAGTCGGCAGCCGATTTGCTCGACCCGCTTCACGAGGACGAGGATTCGCCAGTTCCTGGACTTACCCACCGCTATCCAGACAGAGTTCTGTTCCTAATCACCGACATGTGCTCGATGTACTGCCGCCACTGCACACGCCGCAGATTCGCAGGTCAGCACGACTGCCAGTCGCCATCGGAACGCATACAGGCAGCTATCGACTATGTAGCACGCACTCCGCAAGTTCGCGACGTCCTCCTTTCGGGTGGCGACGCTCTTATGGTCGATGACGCTATGCTCGAATCTATCATTCAGAGACTCAGAGCAATACCTCACGTAGAAATCATCCGTATCGGTTCGAGAACTCCAGTTGTATGCCCGCAGCGTATAACCGACAGCCTCTGCGAAATGCTCAAGAAGTACCACCCGATATGGTTAAATACCCACTTCAATCACCCGAACGAAGTTACCGAAGAATCGGCAGCAGCTTGCGCTCGTCTTGCTAACGCTGGTGTTCCACTGGGCAACCAGTCGGTATTGCTCCGCGGCATAAACGACAACGTTGATATTATGAAGAAGTTGGTTCACAAGCTCGTTATGATGAGAGTTCGTCCGTACTACATCTACCAGTGCGACCTCTCTATGGGTCTCGAACATTTCCGTACTCCGGTTTCAAAGGGTATCGAAATCATTGAAAGCCTTCGCGGACATACATCGGGCTATGCAGTTCCTACATTCGTAGTTGACGCTCCCGGTGGTGGCGGAAAGATTCCTGTAATGCCTAACTACTTGATTTCGGAAAGCCCGACAAAGGTTATCCTCCGCAACTACGAAGGCGTTATCACAACCTACTCGCAACCAACCGATTATGTTGACAACCAGACTCCTGCAAGCGAAGAATCGAAGATTAAGCCCGAAGGTGTTCTCCGTCTGATGAAGGGCGAACAGATGGCTCTCGAACCAAGCAACCTCGCTCGCAAGGAACGTCACGTGAAAAAGTAAAACAGAAATATGCTAGATTGAATGAAGGCGTGGAAACACGCCTTTATTTTAAACACAAACGGATGCCCTTTGTCAGCGAAATACTGAAGCACAAGTCTCTGTCGATTGTCGGAATGGAAAAGAACACCGGCAAGACGGAGTGTCTTAATTATATTATAGGTAGGCTACGCGACAGCGGCACAAGAATCGCCATAACCTCAATCGGCATCGACGGAGAAAGCGTCGACCAGGTGACAAGCACCCACAAGCCCGAAATCGAAATATATCCCGGAACGATGTTCATAACCTCCGAAAACCATTACCGCACACGCAAGATTACATCGGAAATACTGAACATCTCGAAGCAATCGACTTCGTTGGGAAGACTTGTAACGGCACGGGCTCAATCGCAAGGCAAACTGATATTCTCCGGCCCTACCAGCACAATGTGGATTAAGGACATAATCGCCGAAATGCAAGGATACGGCAGTCAGCTTACCATTATCGACGGGGCATTGTCGCGCAAGTCGTTAGGTTCGCCATCGGTTACCGAGTGCATGATACTTTCGACAGGTGCAGCCGTCTCGCACGACTACAAGGAACTCACCCGCAAGACAAAGTTCGTCTATAGCTTAATTAACATCGAAGCCTACGAATCGCTTGTAAACGAACAACTTCTGCGCACCGAACGTGGCATCTGGGCAATAGGCGAAAACAACGAAGTACACGACCTTGGCATCGACTCCACCCTATTGCTCGAAAACAAGAAAGACAAGCTTTTCGAGTACGGCACCACCATTTTCGCCAGTGGAATCGTTACCGACAAGGTTTTGAATCTTCTGCGCATGCAAAAGGAAATTCAAAACACCACATTGATTGTCAAAGATTTCACAAGGATTTTTGTAACCCCCGAATCGCTCTATTCCTACCTGTCGAAAGGCGGGAAAATCAAGGTTCTGCTACGCACAAAGCTAATTGCCGTCTGCGTAAACCCCACCTCGCCAAGCGGTTACACATTGAATTCGGAAAGAATCACGACAGAA
Organism: uncultured Bacteroidales bacterium; assembly: GCA_905233405.1. GTDB lineage: Bacteria > Bacteroidota > Bacteroidia > Bacteroidales > ML635J-15 > Bact-19. Next base: position 4,872 of record CAJOEG010000126.1, read on the forward strand.
CTTTCGGAAGCACTGAACATACCTGTGTATGATGTGTTTAAGGAGAAAGAGAAGAATTAGCTACGCTGAAGGTTGACAATGGATAATTGATAATCAAACATTTTTGCCAATCCAAACCAAAACTATATTTTTGTGACAAAATAAATATCAATGAATAACGAATCACAAAATATAAGCTACATTGAAACTTGGGGTCGAGGCATTGAAAAGGTGTGCGCTGCTTTTGAATCATACGGATTGAAACCGCCACAATTTGAATTTACTTGTGGCGGACTGAATACTATTATTTATAGGAATGAGAAATTTGCGGAAGAACAAGATGCATTGCTGAATGTCACTGTAAATGACGATGATGATTCTAAAGACAACGAAACTGCACAAAGAACTACCCAAAGAATTGCCCAAAGGAATGCACAAAGAACTGCACAAAGAATTTTAGAGGCAATAGGTAGAAATCCGCAGGCTACAGTAGCTAATTTGAGTGCCGAATTGGGCATTTCGGAGCGTACAACAAAGACTCACATTGCACAATTGAAGCAAGATGGACTAATAGAACGCATTGATGGCAAGACATACGGCTATTGGATAATTAACGACAACTCGCAGACTCAAAATGGTTCTGTAAATGTCCCTGCAAAAGATGACAACGATTCAAAGGGCAACGAAACTGCACAAAGAACTTCCCAAAGAGATGCACAAAGAACTGCACAAAGAATTTTAGAGGCAATAGGTAGAAATCCGCAAGCTACGATAGCTGATTTGAGTGTTGAATTGGGCATTTCGGAGCGTACGACAAAGAGTCACATTGCACATTTGAAGCAAGACGGTCTAATAGAACGTATTAATGGCAAAACATACGGCTATTGGAAAATAATTGAACAATAAATAAAAACAGTACTGCCGCTACACGCCATGAGTCAACCAGAAACTAGAAACAAGAAACATAGAAACCCAGAAACATAGAAACTTAGAAACCCGAAACTAGAAAAACTCCCTCCCATGCCCGAAACAATATCAATATCCCGCGGTACCATCACCACCATCAAGTTCGACAACGAACCGACGATGAATGCCATGAGCCAGCTTTTCCTAAAGGAATTCCACGAAGCCGTTGAATCGGTACGCAACGACAAGGAATGCAGAGTGCTAATCATCCGTGGAACCGAAAAAGTTTTCTCCGCAGGTGGCAATCTGCATGAAATTGCAGATGCCGACTACGAAAAAGCCGTCCTGATGGCAACCAACGCGCACTACATTTACGATGGATTGCTAAACCTTGAAATTCCTGTAATTGCAGCTATGGATGGCATTGTGTATGGCGGTGGGCTGGAACTCGCTCTGCGCTGCGACATCCGTTTCTGCACTCCCGAAACCCGCATGAAGTTCCCCGAAGTCGATATGGGCATAATCCCCGGTGCTGGCGGAATCTCGTTCCTGTCGAAGTATATTTCTCCGTCCGACATCGCATACTATGTGTATTCGTGCAAGCAAATTCCTGTGGACTACGCAAAGCAACACGGAATTGTACAGGATGTTTTCCCTCGTAACGATTTGTATGCCAAGGCAGAAGAATTTGCCAAACTGCTTGCATCAAAGCCACGCGAAGCACTGCGCGCCGCAAAACACGAAATCACAGCTACAATGTCAAAGCCTTTGAGCGAAGCCTTGCAGATTGAAATAAAAGAATTCGCATCGACTTTGCAGACCGATGGCAAAAGAATAATAGCAGAGTGGTTTGAAAAGAAAAAGTAATAATGTCTAACGCGGTCTTGCAGTCAATCTGTCTGTCTGTCAGACTGCTTGTCTTTTAGCCTGTTCGCCTTTCAGCCTTTCCTTCCCCTACTTATTCAGGAAAATATTCTCCAGAACCTTGCCACTTACAATTGGAGGTGGTGGTGTTCCGAGCGCAGTTGACACCGTCGGTGCAATGTCGGTGATGTTTATCTGCGAGAAAACCTTCTGCTTCTTGACTTTCCAGCCGTACCATATCAGCGGAACGT
>CAJOEG010000127.1:0-5929 GCA_905233405.1 uncultured Bacteroidales bacterium
CGCCATTATCGTCAAGGACCTGTCGCGTATAGGCAGAGAGCAGATAGAAACTTTAAACCTTATTAAAAAGGATTTTACTAAGGTGACCCCTAAAACAAAAATCGAAAAGCCAAACAAGACCCGTGACGGTGAAATTTGGTCTTGTACTTTCGAAGAATCAACTCCTCGTTACACTGTTGGACAGGTAACACCTAGCGAAGGAAACTGGGAACTCCAGACCAAATCGTCCAGTAATGGTAATGGTTGGTACTATCCATTGAATAGTACGAACCCCAACCATCCATACGGTGACTTGACAGACTCTCCGGAACATTGGATGATGATAGACCCAGGAAATGCAGCACGCGAAGGTTTCGATTTTGACTCCTACATTCTATTTACAGGCATTGACCTCACTGAGAGCCAGTACCCACAACTTAGTTTCTACGAGTACAGGTGCATTTTCAATATCACACCCGAGATGGAAGGTACAATAATAGAAGTGTCTACAAATGGTGGTTCTACTTGGACAAAGCATGTTGTCGGTTGCGAAGATATGGATGAATATGGTTTCTTTTACAGAAGAGTTCCTATTTTCGAAGCTGGTGGTTTTGAAGATGTTGCAATTCGCTTCCGCGCAAAAAGAAGCGAAAACCTTATACAGCAAACATTTGGTGTAGGTTATAATCGTGCTCAATTCATTGTACACTGGCAGGTTGATGACGTTGTCATTGAAGAAGCCGCTCCTTTCGACTTTGTAATTACCGATGTAAGAATGAACAATGGCGTATGTGACATGTATTCTAATAGTGATTATACTAATTATGATCCTGCTCGCTACCAAGTTTATCCTATGTTCGGACAGACTCCTGTTTCTCAATGGACAAGCCCCAATATGTTTGCCTCATTTAACGTTGCTGTAGAAAACAGAGGTTCCGAACCAGCTATACCTTTAGTCACTATCACTATAACAAATCCTAACGGAGAAGAAATATGGACTGTTGATTTCGAAGGAGAAGAGGTAGATGCCTACGGACGCGATACCATTGACGTTATAGATCATGTGTCTGATACCGAATTGGACAAGGTATTTGTCTTTACTGAGGAACAGATGCAGAACATAGTTACCGGTAGATATACTGTTACGTACTCAGTAAGCACAGAGGCTGGTGATGATCCAACACCTTCAAACAATACTACTACAAAGCCTTTCTATATTACCGAAGAAGCCTTCAGCCCGGCAACTCCAAACATTACTTCAACTACAGGACCTAACAATTGGAGCGATTTTGCAGATGGCGATGAAATTATGGCTGATTTTGAATACTATGTATTGCCAGCGGGTGAAATTCCTGTATATGTCTACATTTCAGCCAACACACAGGTAGGAACAGCAATTGCAGTAAATATATATGAGGTAAATGAAGGAGGTACTGCATTTGAAATGACAACAACCTCTGGTACATATACAATACAGGAAGGAGATCGTGGTAGCTGGATTAACATTCCATTAGAAACTCCTCTTGAACTTACAGAATTTGATGAAGAAAGTGTAAAGTACATTAGGGTTGGCATCGCATTCTACGAAAATGGTCTTGATACTTTACACATTGGAGCAAGTACCGAAATGCCTAACAAGGGATGGATTAACGCATATAATTTGGGCGGCACGATACATTATTACAATGTTTCAAGTGATTATGCAGCACCGGCAATCTGCCTTGGCAATCCAAATCCAGAAGTTAACTACACTATAACCGTTAATTCGGCAGACGAAGAAATGGGTACTGCAACCGGCGGTGGCGAATTCGCAAATGGCACCCAGATACAAATCTCTGCAACGCCAAACGATGGCTACTATTTTACTAGATGGAATGATGGCAGCACTGCAAATCCACGCACTATAACCGTAAGAGGAAATGCAACCTACACTGCATATTTCGAGGAATTGCCAACTGAATACGAAATAACTGTTCTTTCGAATGATGATGAAATGGGTACTGCAACTGGTGGTGGTGTTTACTACGAAGGAGAAAGAGTAACTTTGTATGCAGTAGCAAACGACGGTTATGTGTTCTTGAACTGGGACGATGGCAACGAAGCTAACCCACGTACAATTACCGTTACAGGTGACGCTACCTATACTGCTGAATTCGGACCAGCTACAGCTGTTGAAGAAAATGTAATTTCTGCTATTGCTATCTACCCGAACCCAACAAGCGGTATCGTTAACTTCGCAAATGTTGAAGATGCTACTATCGAAATTTACAACATGATGGGTCAGGTAGTTGCAAGTATGAACAATGCAAGCAGCAAGACTACTATCGATCTTTCGGGCGTTGCTAATGGCAACTACGTTGTAAGAATCGTTAAGAACGGTGAAGTTGTAAATTCACAGATTAACATTGTAAAGTAGTTTATAGAATTACAAAAATTTAAGGGGCGGAAATTTCCGCCCCTTTTTTGTTTGCTGGTAAAAGTTCTACGTATCAATACAAGTTGTATTGTAGCAGTTAATTATAGTGCCAGCAAAATGGTTAAACTTGTATTTTTCCTCTAAAGAAAAATTATAATATATTGACTATCAACGCCAAATTTTCTTTATTATACTGGCATAAAAATCAATAATTTTTATGTAAGTTCATTAAACTTACCCTTCGACATGCTCAGGGGGCGGGAATTAGTTTTTTAATGAAAGAACCGTGGTAATGTTTGTATGTGGGGACATGGTTTCGAAGAAACATAATAACCTCGGAGAGGTTATATATATAGAATCATGTATTCATTATGTAGCGCTGGCGCATGTTTTTGCAGCATAGCAATGCAAAAACTGTGACAGCGCACAATTTAGAAGACAGCAATAATTAAAATTCTTATTTGCGTTGTATCTTGGTTTCTTCGTATAGCTTCTTGTATTTTTCCGCTAGTTCCTTCTTGCCACGTCTGTCGTACGACTTGTAGGCATATTCATAGTATGAGAGCTCTGCATCACGGATGTCCTTTTGTTGTGCATTATAAACGCGTACTAGTTGACGTGCAGCCTGCTCGTCGTAGATGTCGTAATCAACAAGCGAAAGAACTATGTTTTCGGCTTCGTCGTAACGTTTTTGCATGGTGTAAACTGTTGAAAGGAACATATATGCAAGGCTGAAGCGCGGATTGTAGTCGATAATTTCCTTGCTGATGCGTTCTGCTTCCTCGTTGTTGCCTGTTATGTTGTGGTAATAGGCATTGTAGTAGTTTCCAACATCGTCGCGAGGAGCAATTTCGAGGAAACGGTCAATCCATTTTTTCATTGCGTCCTTGTTGTTTATGCGCAGGTTGGCATCGATGAGGTTTATCATTGCCGACTCGTTGGTCGGGTCGTTGTAAACGGCCATTTCGAGCAGTTCTATGGCGTGCTGTACGTCGTTGTTGGCGAGGTAGCCGCGTCCGTAGAGGTCGCATGTGTCAGCGCGTTGTAGCACAAGGCAAATCGGAACATTGTCGATGCTTATTGTGTCAACTGTATTTTTCGGCGGAAAATATTGGCTTGTAAGAATTTCCGGTTCAATTCCAGTGACGGGGAAGATGGCGTAGTCCCAGATGTGGTTTGCACGTTCCGCCCAGCGCGTTTCAACGATGGAAACTTCGTACTTGTACTTGCCAAAATAATGCTTTCCTGCTTTTTCGCTTCGTGCTGCAACAAAAAGTTGGTCGCCAGACAGGTTGTACTTGCCGTTGTCGATAACCCATTGGGCTGCTTCACGGTTGCTAGTGCCGTAGTTTTCAAGTTCGTAGCGACCGAAAATATGGCTTATTCCGCCAGTGAATTCGTTGTAGTATATGTGGCTGTACGGATGGTTGCGGAAAGTGTGCATGGCGGGCATTATCATCAGCAGAATGGGTATTGCGATGCCTGCAATCTGTGTGGCTGTTGAGCGTGAAGATTCGGCAAGCATATCGAAGCCTATGGCCGCAACTATGTATAGCGGGATTTCGGCGTAAAGCAGGTGCTGCCAGATGCCGTTTGTGTCGGATTTTAGCGAGAACACTAGTATTGCAACTATCGAAATGGCAATAAGAATGATTGTTTCTGTGCGGTTGGCTTTTTTTACGAAGCAAAGTCCAAGGGCTAGAAGCATTCCGACAAATACTGCGGCAGGAATTGTCATCACAAGCATTTTGGTGTTGTAGTACCACGGCAGAAGGTCGGTCCAAACAAGTTTGCCTTCGAAGAGGATTCTTGTTGGTGAGTTAGGCGAGAACGAGGTTAGCCATTCGCCAATCTCCTGAGGGACAAGTAGTATAACGATTCCCAAAATTACTGCTACCGAGCCGATTGCAAATATCGAATAGCGTATCGCAGCTTTTTTAATTTCACTGTGCTTTCGTTGTGCGACAAGTCCGACAATGCAAAGGATTAGTGCAATTGCTACAATTAGCGAGCAGTCGGGATTTGCCGTGATGCACAGGGCTGACGACAGTGCAAAAAATACAGCATCAACGATTTTGGGTTTTGGGAAATGGTCGGCAAGGCGTTTTACGAAGAATAAAGATGCTGCGAAAGTTGCAAAAACGGGAATGTCGTCAAGGTTGAACATCGAATGTCCGAAAATTACTGGCGAAAGTCCGAGCAACAGCATTGTGAAGCTTGCCGTGCGCCAGTTGCGGCAGCGTTTTGCGAGCAGGGTGGCGAAAAGTATTCCCACAAAGCCGAATATTGCGTTAGTGGCATGGCGTACACTGCGGATTTCAAATTTTGCAAATACATCTGACAGCGTGACTGTGAGCGCGTTGAACCATCCGCTATACATCGGTCGGGTGTTTTCGAGTATGCTGGTGTCGTTGCCGAAACTTTTGTAGTAGCGGTCGAGTTGGATGGCTTGGCTTATCTGGTATTCGTCTTCGGCGGTGCTGCTTCCGTAGCCCCCGACAAGAGAAAACATTGTCGTTGCAATCGCTATTGCGATGATTATAAAGATAATCCTATGGAATTTTTCGTTCATTTTGTATGTAATAAATGTGGCGCAAAGATACAATGATATTTACGATTGGCAAAGCTGAGCTAAAGGTTGGCAGATTTTGAATTAAGATTTGACAAATTGGGGCTGATGATTTGAGATGTTGCTAATTATAATTTTTCTAATTTTTTAGGCAACCTTTTTCATTTTCTTTCGTTGGGCTTATAGAAACTTCAAAAATTTAGTGATATGAAAAGGTTAGTGATACTGATAATTGCTTTGCTGATGGGGATGAGCATTTTTTCACAGCAACTTGCTTCGATAGATAATCGCCTTCGTGCAAAATTCACCGATGATTTTCTGCTTGAAATGCAGCAGAATCGGCAGGACGATTTGGAATATTTCACTTGGTTTCTCGATAATTCATACGTCATAAAGGATGTGGGAACTTCGGTGTCAGACCGTTTTCCAAAGTTAAGGTATTATGACAAGGAAACCAAGCAGGCAGGGGCTGAAGTCGTGGATTTCGACGAGCAGAATTTCAATATTTTGGAATATGCCTTTGAAATTGATGAGAAAGAGTCCACATCGTATATAATTGGCAATACGGGAAAGGCTTTGGTGCTGAGTTCAAACAGGGATTTGACAGAAAAATACAACAAATATAGGAGGATGCGTTATGAGAACAATTAGTTTTGGGCTGCTATGTGCAGTTATCTGCCTTTGTGCAACAGTCGGTTTTGCTCAGCAAACCATTGTTATGAATTCGTCAAACAATGGAAATACGATTAACCTTACTGGTTGTTCTGCAACGCTTTACGATTCAGGAGGTGCAAGTGGAAATTACTCCAACAGTGAGAATTATACGATTACGGTTTGTGTCCCCGATGGTTATCCTTTGGAACTTGATGTGAGTATGAATACCGAGGCGGGAAGCGATTACCTTACTATATATGAGGGTAGCGGTACTGGTGGCGACGTCATTGCAAATAGAATCGGAGGTTCGT
>CAJOEG010000127.1:5958-10831 GCA_905233405.1 uncultured Bacteroidales bacterium
AATTCTATTGTCATTCCATTAGAACAAGGATTAAGACTTTTTCATACTCATCGGTATAAGTTGTGGCAGTCCTTGTCAGGATTTTACAATTGTGCCTAATATTAGTGCAAGGTGGAACGAGGAAGAAAACCGTTTCGAGGCTTGTTCAAATTCTCCACTTGAGATTTCTGCAAATGGCGTGTTTCCTAACAACGATGCGCCAAACGGCTATCATCAGTCGGACGAAAACCTTAACTGGACTTGGAGTTGGGTTGACGAGAATGGCAGTCATCAGACTGGTGGTACAGGTATGAATACTCTCGTTACCAACCTTGAACCGGGTGCCTATTACATAAATATGTATGCTACCGACCAAAATGGTTGCCGCTACGTTTATCCCGAGCCTATGCTGGTTGCAGTATCGTTGCCACCGACTTTTACGGGGACAACGGTAACTCCGGAGATTTGCCCCGGCGAGGCTGCTTTGCTTGAAGGTCACGTGCAACCGCCCGATTTGTGGGTGATGGAAATTCCAGAGCAAATCGTTGAGCAGCATTGCTTTGTTGACGAAACTGGCTATGTACAGTCGATGTGCTTTGAGCATAATGCATTTGCTCCCGGACAGTTAATACAAAGTGCCAGCGACATAGAGTCCATTGCCATTGATATGGAGCATTCGTATCTTGGAGACCTGGAGGTTTGGATTACTTGTCCTTCGGGAAATAGGCTTACGCTTTTCGACGGATACCACGGTGATTCCGATTGGCAGTTTCTCGGAGAACCTGTTGACGATGATGATGACCCGTGTAATCCGGGTACGCCGTACCATTATACTTGGAGCCATAATGCAACGAGTACTATTGAACAAGTGGCAAATAATGCTCCTACATATAGTTATACTGATAATGCAGGAAATCATTATTACAGCGAAGAGTACATACCTGCTGGTGACTATAGTCCCACAGGAAACTGGTCGAGTCTTATAGGTTGTCCTGTGAATGGAGAATGGTGCATTAATATTCAAGACCATAGGGTGTGGGACGACGGGGTTGTGTTTTCTGTCGAACTGCATTTTGCCGACTATCTTATTCCTTCCGAAACACTTATCCAATACCAGACCGAATTTGACCCTTCGGATATGGTTTGGGATGGAGCCAACATACAAGGTGGTGTGGCTACAAATACGACGGCGTTTCCAAGTATCCCCGGACAGTACGAATATGTGTTCTCCGCAACCGACAATTTCGGTTGCACCTACGATACAACTTTGGTTGTGACAGTCCGCGACTATAATGACCCAAGATGCTGTGTAAGACCAAGTACGGCTATGATAACATCTTCGGGAAGCGTGTGTGCCAATAATACTATGCTTTCGGCGCATCAACTGGCAACTGGAAACACTGGCGAATGGTCGGTGGTGTCATATCCCAATGGCGACAATGTGAACAACAGCGTCGCTTTTGCAAGTCCTAATTCTCCTAATACGCGTGTGGTTGTAAACGGCTGGGGTACATATACTTTCCGTTGGACAGAGCATTATCTGGGACAGGCAGACTGTACAGATTTTGCAGAGGTTACGATAACTTTCAACCAGCAGCCTACCCCGACATTTACTTATACGTCAATAAATTGCTACGATGGAGAAACTTATATCGCTTACACAGGCAATATGAGTGCCGATGCCGAATTTTCGTGGAACTTCGATGGCGGTTTTGTGCAGTATGGAGCAACTTCGCTTGGTCCGCATACGGTTTCGTGGCGTGAATCTGGAACTCACGGAGTTACGCTGTCGGTCAACAACAATGGCTGTGTTTCGAACGATACGCTTGTGTCGATTTTTGTGCCCGAAAAACTTGTGATAGATTCGATTTCGGTTGTGAACGACCAATGTTATCATAGCAACAATGGTTCTGCGATTGTTACTCATCACGGGGGAACACTTCCCGTGTCGTATTCGTGGGCTGCTCCAGGTAACGAACTTTTGAATCTTGGCGCAGGAAACTACACACTTTCGATAACCGATGCCAACGGCTGTGTTGCGCAAAGGTCGTTTGTTGTCACAGAACCTGCCGAACTTGTCATTCAGTCGGTTGAATCGACAGACCTTTCGTGCTATGCTTCTCACGATGGTACTATTTCGGTGTATGCTGGCGGAGGAACAGGTGAATTGCAATATATGTGGTCTGACGTAGGTTACGCATCTGCCGATAGGCGGAATTTGCCTGCTGGCGAATATTCGCTTGTGGTGTCTGATGTAAACGGTTGTAGCCAAAGTGCTTATGTCTCTATAACTCAGCCAGAAAGACTTGTGTTGCAGCTTACTTCCGACTATGCTGTGTGCGAAGGCGAACCTACTCCTGTTTATGCAAATGCCTTTGGTGGAACTTCTCCCTACCGCTATTTCTGGAATACTGGGGATGAAACTTTTGAAGCAGGGAACGGACTTTCTGCCGACCTTGATGCAACAACGCATTACTCGGTTTTTGCACGCGATGCCCACGGTTGCGTCAGCGAAACTCATACGATGACCGTGACTGTAAGTCCTAAGTTGTCAATCGACAGCATTATTTTGCGACAAATCAAGTGCTATGGACATTGCGATGGTAGGGCAGAACTTGTTGTCAGAGGAGGTCTTGCTCCCTTGCAGTATAGCTGGCCGTCGGACAATTATGTTTATGATGGAATTTGCAGTGGCTATTATACGGTAACCGTTTCCGACCGGATCGGATGTTCGGCGATTGGCACATTTGTAATTTCGCAGCCCAACGACTTCGTGGTTTCAACTTCGGTAGAGCCAGTAACCTGCAATGGTGGAGACGATGGGCATGCAAGGATATTCGTTTCGGGGGCAACTCCGCCATATTCATACCTTTGGCCTGATGGAACAACTTCCGAAACACTTGTTGCATCCGCTGGTTCATATACAGTTACCGTACTCGATGACAATGGTTGTCGTTTTACACAAGATTATGAAATTACCGAGCCATCGCCTTTGCAGGCATTGCCGATGAATAATGTTACGATTTGCAAGGGGCAGTCGGCAACTTTGACTACGCAGGTGTCGGGCGGAACACCATTCTACGACTATGCTTGGTCTGGTTCTGATGGCACTCAATATTTCGGTTCAATCTGCACTGTTTCTCCAACCACGAATTCTACTTATTCGTTGACTATTACCGATTCTAATGGTTGTTCGGTGCAGGTGCCACCAGTTACGGTGAGTATAAATCCCGACTTGCGCATTGCTTCTGTTCTTACCAATCACGATACGGTCTGTGCTGGTGACGAGGCTCTGATATACGTTGAGGCTGATGGTGGCAATGGAGGACCTTATACGCTTATGCTTCAGGATGGTAGGGTAGTTGCCTCGCCATTCTCGGTTCATCCCGACACCACCACAATGTACTACGTTACGCTTTCGGATATGTGCGGCACTCCGTCGGTTGTTGATTCCATTGTAATAAATGTTTATCCATCACCCGATGAACTGTTTGTAGCAGAGAGTGTTAGCGGGTGCGTTCCGTTGTCGGTTGCATTCTCACCATTGAAAGCAAACGGGACAAATTACTTGTGGCAGTTTGGCGACAACGATTTCTCCGAAGATGCAACTCCGGTCCACATTTATCAGAAGGCTGGTGACTTTGATGTAACAATGTCGGTTACAAGTGAATATGGCTGTCGAGTAGAGAAGACCATTCCTAAGATGATTCACGCATATCCGCGTCCAAAGGCTTTGTTCGATGCTGAGGTTCAGTCGGTTTCGGCTGTTTCTGCCGAGGTGCTTTTCACAAACAGGTCGGTTGATGCGGTTAGGTATTTCTGGTTCTTTGGCGACAGCGACAGTTCTATGTTCGAAAGTCCGCGTCATCTTTATCCGAGTGCTGGCGAGTACGATGTAACGCTTGTTGCCGAAAATGAGCATTATTGCACCGATACTACTGTGCGTAGCATAATGGTTTACAACGAATTCTCGTTCTATGCACCGACTTCGTTCACACCCAATGGCGATGGCATAAACGACTGCTTCAGGATTTGCGGAAGCGGTATTTCAAAGAACAATTTCTTGCTGACGGTTTACGACCGTTGGGGAGAACTGATATTCAGGACTACGGAGTACGACCCCAATGCACATTGTGATGCTTGTTCCGAAGGTTCGTGGGATGGCACCGATATGGGCAACAAACGTAAGGGGGACAAGGTCTTGGAAAATGGAATTTACCAGTGGTACTGCCAGTTTGAGGATGTGTTTGGCATCGAACACAGGGAGCAGGGAATGGTGAATTTGGTTAGATAAGTGTTGAAGGCGAATTGGCTTGAAGGCTTGAGGCCGTTGTGGCTTTTTGCCTTTTAGCCTGTCAGCCTTTTAGCCCCATAAAAAAAATCTTCCATTCCCTTGTCTATCTTGAATTAAAGATTTATCTTTGCCATTTGTTGCATAGTGTGAAAATTTTTTTGTTTGCAGGAGGCAACCATTAGAAAAATTTTACGTTATGCCTATAGAAATTATGACGAAAAAGTTATGTTTATGAAAAAAATAATATTGCTTTTGATGTTGGTTATCAGTGGGATAACTGCATTTGCGCAGACTCTTACAATTGATAGCCGGCTATACGCAAAATATTCCGAAGAGGATTTACTGGATATGCAGCAGAACCGGCCACGAGACCTTGAATATCTCAACTGGTTTGTGGAAAATTCGTATGTCGTCAAGGAAGTTGCCGATCCTGAAGCTTTGAACTATCCGAAATTGAAGTATATGGACAAGGAAACCAAGATGGAAGGTAGGGAAGCAAATGAATATGATGCCGAAAATTTCAACATAATGGAATACGGTTTTGAAATATCAGCAAAGTCGTCGAATGTTTATAAGATTGGAGATACAGGAAAACTCTTG
>CAJOEG010000128.1 GCA_905233405.1 uncultured Bacteroidales bacterium
TCTCCGAAAAATTCATTTGTACGAATTACGCCAACAGCCTTGTCGGGGTCTTCCTCGTCGTATATGCCGAACGACCCCATCACAATGTTTGGCTTGGCGTTTAGGGCTTGCTTCAGCGCCATATCCTCCATTATTTCTTGGATGTTGCCTGTTTTAGGTTCCTTGAATACCGCATCAATGCCGATTACACGTGGCTCGAATTTCTCGATAATGTTTATCTTCTGGGCAAGTTCGCCACGGCTGAGGTCGCCAATATTTACTATATATATATTGGTGTCGGTGGTATATATGTCGTCTTTGCGGCTCATTTCCGAATAAACGAGGTCGCTGTAGTCGAAGTTGTCAATGTAGTCGTCAAATGGATTAAAAAGGTCTATGGAGTCGATAATAACCCACATAAAAATAACTAAAAAGGCCGTAAAAACGGTAATGAGTCCTGCATCAAGCAATAGTAGCGGACCATATTTTTCGGGATACTTCCTTGCCATATCTTATATTATTTGCGTTGCAAAGTTAGCAATAAAATCTGATTCGGATATATGGAAGGGAAAAATCTTTTGTTTTGGAAAATATGTTGTCGTCAACAAAATCTTTTCGACGAAATCGGTCGCTAATGTATTAAATTTGGTACATTAGCGACCAGTTTCATCTATGAAAAATAGGCATTTATTTGATTTAATACGTTTATGATTAGATGTTTATAAAGTTTGTTATGTTATAAAAACAACTGCTCAAGTGATACTTCTTTTTGTATGCCTTCGGAATGTTCGTTTCGTTCGAGTCCTTTTGCGGTAATCATTGTAACAACAATATTTTTATCGGTTTCGGTTGCTTCGATGAATGTTGATACTTTGCGTTCTATTTCTTCTTCGTCCTGCGCGGTCATGCAGTATGGCTTGTTGTAGAACTTCATTTCGCAGATGTTTATTGTTTGGTCAGAACGGTCGATTAGCAGGTCTATCTGCGCCGAATGGTTTACGCCTTTTCCAACCCAAGAGAAAACATTGGCTGTTATTCCAGAAATGCCCAGTGCGGCTTTTATTTGTTCTACATGGTTAAGGCAAAGCATTTCAAACGACAATCCGCTCCAAGTGCTGTATGTGTGTGATTTTTGGATATTTGACCAGTAGTTTGGTGCTTGAACATCAGGCTTTTGCATTATTTGGAAGTAGAAAAGAGTGAACGGGTCAACAAGTTGGAACATAGTGCCGGAACTTTGTCGCGAATTTGTCGGTTTGCGTCTTGTTTTGGCTTTGATAGTCAAAAAAGGTTCGTAACTTCTTATGAACCCGCAGTTTTCAAGTTCGGTTAGCAACATTGATAACTTCCCGTTGTCGGGCAGTTGAGTTGCCTGTACAATTTCGCTTCTTGTCAATCCTTTGCCTTTTTCCGATAGGGCCGTCACAATTTTGATGTGGTTTGTGGCATTTTTGTATAGCGACCTGTATAGATTCTGAAATTCGTCGCGCAGTTCCCCGTCTTCGGCAAAAAGAAGTCGGTCGATGTTTTGGGCTATGCTTTCGCCCTTATTCATCTTCGACATATAGAAAGGTACGCCGCCCAACACCATGTAACATTCGGCTATCTGCTTGGTTGACAAACGGAATCCGTGCGCCTTGAAATACATTTGACATTCCTTGAGCGTGAATGGTTTGAGTGGAATCTTGTGTGTTACGCGATTGTGCAGTCCGCCACGGTTCTTGATAAGGTTGTTAATAATCCACGAGGTAGCACTGCCGCACACGATGAGTTTTATGTCGTCGCGCCACGATGCCCACGAGTTCCAGAAATGTTCCAGCCCGCTGATGAAATTTGAACGGGGCGTGTCCATCCACGGCATTTCGTCAATAAACACGATTTTCTTGCCTTTTGGCAGCGATTCCAAGTAGTTTTCCAATGCGACAAAAGCGTCAAACCAAGTTTTTGCAGGTTTGACATCGGGACGTTTCTTTCGAATGCTGCTCATGAAGTTATCCAGTTGCTGCTGCATGCTAACATTGTTCATCCCAGCGACATAAAATGCGTATTTGTTGCGTATAACCTGCTGAATTAGAAAGGTTTTGCCAACACGCCTACGCCCATATACGGCAATGAACTCTGATTGTTCTGAGTTGATGTATTCCTTTAGCTGCTGTTGTTCTTTTTCTCGACCTATAAATAGTTTCATGGCAGTTTGTTTTCGAAGCAAAGATACTTTATTTTTTCACTATGCCAACAAAATTTTTCAACGAAATCGGTCGCTAATGTATATAATTTGGTACATTAGCGACTAGTTTCATTGCTTGAAAATGTGGATTTTTAGTTGTTATATTGTTGAAAATAAATATTTTATGAAAATATGAATTGTCTGAATATTTGCAGATGATTTATCGATGGATTCCGCTACTATGAAACGGCATTGGCGCCTGGTTCTGCCAGAAACGGCGAAGCCATAGAAACGCCGCAGGCATTGAAACGAACGGCGCCAGCCATTGAAACATAGAAACGCCGCAGGCATAGAAACCTTACATTCCTTTCCTTTTCAACGTAATATACGTAAATGGTGGTTCTCCGTCCAAATGTTCTTCCGAGTCGATGGTTTCCCATTCGTCTATGTTGAGGGTGGGGAAGAATGTATCGGCATCGTAGCTTTGATGTACGCGTGTGAGGTAAATCTTGGTCGTATATGGCAAAAACTGTCTGTAAATTGATTCTCCGCCGATGATAAACACTTCGTCGCTGTCGCAAAGGGCAAGTGCTTGCTCGATGTTCTTGGCGGTGTAAGCGCCTTCAAAAACGGCATCGCCAGTGGTGAGAATTATGTTCTTGCGGTCGGGTAGGGGGCGTTTTGGGAACGAAAGATAGGTTTTGCGTCCCATTATTATCGAATGACCCGTAGTTATCGCCTTAAAACGCTTGAGGTCGCCGCTGATGTGCCACAGCAGGTTGTTGTCCTTGCCGATGGCTCCGTTTTCGGCAACGGCCACTATCATAGTTATCTGTCTGTCTGTCATACCGATACTTCTGCTTTAATGTGCGGATATGGATTGTAGTCAATCAATTCAAAGTCTTCGTACTTGAACGAGAAAATGTCCTTTACATTGGGATTTATCTTCATCTTTGGCAACGGACGCGGTGTGCGTTCGAGCTGTGTGTGTACCTGTTCGAGGTGGTTGAGGTATATGTGAGCATCGCCGAAAGTATGGATAAATTCTCCGTACTGGTATCCGCATACTTGTGCCAACATCATGGTTAACAATGCGTACGATGCGATGTTGAACGGCACACCGAGGAAAAGGTCGGCACTGCGCTGGTAAAGCTGGCACGAAAGTTTTCCATCGGCAACATAGAACTGGAACAGTGCGTGGCAGGGAGGAAGTGCCATGTTGTCGATGTCGGCGACATTCCATGCGCTAACGATGTGGCGGCGCGAATCGGGATTTTCCTTCAACGACTTCACAAGGTTCGAAATCTGGTCGATGGTCTGTCCGTCGGGAGTTTTCCACGAGCGCCACTGGTAGCCATACACATGACCGAGGTCGCCGTTTTCGTCGGCCCACTCGTCCCAGATGCGTACTCCGTTGTCGTTAAGGTACTTTATGTTGGTGTCGCCAGCCAGGAACCACAGCAGTTCGTGGATTATCGACTTCAAATGCAACTTCTTGGTTGTAAGGCAGGGAAAACCGTCCTGCAGGTTGAAGCGCATCTGGTGTCCAAACACGCTTATCGTGCCAGTTCCTGTGCGGTCGCTCTTGCGTACGCCTTCGTCGAGTACGCGCTGTAGTAGGTCGAGATATTGTTTCATCAGTTGAACAGTTTTTTCTTCTTTCCGTGTGTATGTGCTTTGTGGTGGGGCTTTTCGTCGATGTCATCGAAGTCGTTGAAATCATCATCAAATTCTTCTTCCATATCATCGTCAAGGTCATCGTTAATGGGATGTGACATCGAAATAAGCGGGAGATATGCTTGGTCTTCTTCGTCCCATACAATGTCAACATATTGTACAGTAGCGTTTTCGATGTACATTCTGACCGCCATTTCCTTTTCTTTTTTCGTTGCCCCTAAATCCAATGAAACCTGCTTGAATTGGTCGTACACTATCTTGACCATCTTTTTGTAATCGGCCTCGGATAGCAAAATCCTGCTGTCGTAGTCGGGAATCATAGGAAAATCAACCTTTATGGCGTTTTCGGGACCGATGTATGTCAATAAAACTTTCATATTATTATTTTGTCTCTCTTTCGTGTTTGTACTTGAAGCAAATTGCGAATAGTACTGCAACTATAAGTGCGTAGCCTGCAAAGATATACCAGCTTGTCTGCCAACCTTGCCAAACATTCATTGCACCTTCCTGCGAATATACAAAGTGGTTTACAACAGCCTGTGCGCCCAATGTTCCGATTGTCGCACCTATTCCGTTTGTCATCAGGAAGAAAAGTCCCTGTGCGGATGAACGGATTGATGTGTCGGTTTCCTTATCGACGAATAGGGAACCGCTGATGTTGAAGAAGTCGAATGCAACTCCGTAAACTATGCACGACAGGATGAACATCCATACGCCCGAACCTGGATTTCCAAGTCCGAACAGACCGAAACGAAGTACCCAAGCGAACATTGCAATAAGCATTACCTTCTTGATGCCGAAACGCTTGAGGAAGAACGGGATTAGCAATATGCACAAGGTTTCTGAAATTTGTGACAGCGAAATAAGTATGTTTGCGTGCTGAACGCCGAAAGTATCGGCATATTCGGTAATGCCACCGAAACTTGTAAGGAATGGGTTTGCAAATCCGTTTGTTATCTGCAGCGAAACGCCAAGCAACATAGAGAAGATGAAGAATATAGCCATCTTCTTCTGCTTGAACAGA
>CAJOEG010000129.1 GCA_905233405.1 uncultured Bacteroidales bacterium
TGCCAGTTTCGTGGAACTGGACTTTCCAGGGGGCAGAAACGGTATCTTCAACTCAGCAAAATCCTACAAATATTTGTTATAATACTCCTGGAACATATAATGTTACGCTCTATGTTCAGAATGCTAACGGTGATTATGATTCAGAAGTATGTGAAGGGTGTATAGTTGTGGAGAACAACCCGACGTTGCCTGTGGCCGATTTTGAGGCTAACTATACTGTAATTCCAGTAGGTGGTGTTGTTAGATTTACAAACTTGTCGCAGAATGGTCCTTTTGACCAGTGGGCATGGCATTTTTATGGTGGAACACCCGAGATGGTTTCCGACTCAGTACCTCCTGTAATTGCATATACGCAAATAGGTACGTACGATGTTGAACTTAGATGCCGTAAGACAAATGGTGTACAAGACATAGAAGTAAAGCATAACTATATAAAGGTTATACCTCATTCAGATGCACGTCCAGTTGCTAACTTTACATCGAACAAGACACTTGTAAGACCAGGAGAGACGGTAAACTTCATAGATTTGAGTACATCTAATCCTTATATATGGAATTGGGAGTTTGAAGGAGGAACGCCTTCGACGAGCAATCAGCCTAATCCGTCGGTTGTATATAATACAGAAGGTTCATACTATGTTCGGTTGACAGTTTCTAATAATATAGGTAGTGATGAAATCACAAAGGAAATGTATATTGTGGTATCGAATGTTGATCCTTGTACAGAGCCTCCTCATGTTGAATTTACAGCAACAGATAGGGCAATAGCATACGGAAGCCAGGTACTTTTTGAAAATTTGTCGACAGGTGCTACAAATTCGATGTGGACATTCGAGGGTGGAAATCCAAGAACTTCAACAGAATTCTCACCGACAAATGGTGTAATCTATTCAACTCCTGGTATTTATGATGTTACACTTACTGTATCTAATAATTGTGGTGCGGCAGAAATTACTAAGCATGAGTACATTTATGTGTTTAATGGTCCTGTAGGTTCGTTCAGTGATACATTAAGTAATATTACTACTGGAGATGAAACGGGAATAAGGTCTGCTTCAGGAACATGGGGATACTATGCTGGTCATAATGGTAAGAAGATAAAAGGTTATGCCGAATATTTCTATACATATACATTCTCACAGGTTAGTGCTTTGCTTGTGCCAGTTACACACGCTGTTTACGGAGAAACCAATTCGTATGTCAAATTCTTTGTATGGGATGATGACAATGGTTTGCCAGGCGAGCAATTGGGAGAAGAGAAGAAGGTGTATATTAGGAATATTACAGCTGGACAGGTAAATCTGATTGTATTTGATAATCCAATACATGTATCTGGACCATTCCACGTTGGATTCAAGATTAATTATCCCGACAACAACAACGATGACATAAGCGATGATCTGTTTGTCGTTCCTGTTGTAACCAATAGACCTGCCAATGGCTTGAATACAATGTCGGTACTGAAGAGCAATGTATGGTATTCGTGTCCGGATTACTTATATTTCAATACTTCGTTGCCAATAGAGGCAATTGCAGATTTGACTGGCATTGAGGAACTTGAAGCCGAAGAAAATGCAATAGATGTATATCCTAACCCGACAACTGGTATGCTGAATATTTCTTTCAATAATATGCCAGAATCAGGAGTTTGTCGCGTTGAAATATATGACGCTCTTGGTAGATTGGTAATCGGAAGGTTACAGACATCGGAGTTGGTAAGTGCTATGGGAACAATCTCGATGGATATTTCTTCGTATCCTGAAGGACTTTACATTGTTAGGATAAGCACTCCTACTTTTGTCGCAAACAAGAAGATTATGTTGACAAAATAACATAAAACATTAAGCGAAATTGGAAACTTCCGACTATCTTTGTGGTCGGAAGTTTCTTTTTATGAAAAGATTGATATTCATATTGTTGGCATTTTCTCTGTTGTATTCCTGCAAGGATTACAGACAGGAAAAGAGCGTAGTTGAGGGAAACCGCTACTCGCAGAACTTTGGAATTGTGGCTACCGACGATGGCTACGATGTCACACTTACGCGCAATAACCGCATTTTGCATCTCTCGCGCGAGAAGTCCGATTCGACGATACAAATTCCAATACATAGTGCAGTTTGCTTCTCGACAACGCATACGGCTTTCATTTCGCAGTTGGGCGAGGCTTCGTCGATAACTGGATTGAGTGGAACGGAATACGTTTGCGACCCTGTTGTTGTGCAAATGATTCGCGATGGCAAGATTAAGGAAATCGGCTACGACAAGCAGCTCGACATGGAACGCATTATCTCGCTGAAACCCGATGTGGTTTTTGCATACGGAATTGACAACGAGTCGATTTCAGGATTCCAGAAGCTTGAGCGAATTGGCATTCCGATTGTCATAGTTGACGATTATCTGGAACCGCGTCCGTTGGGCAGAACCGAATGGATGAAATTTTTCGGCTGCTTCTACGACAAGCTTGAATTGGCTGAACATTATTTCGACAGCGTTGAAAATCGCTACAACGAAATAAAGGCTATGCCTACCGATAAAAGCCCGAAGGTGCTTGTAAGCCTGCCATGGAAAGGTACTTGGTGGGTGCCGGGTGGCAACAGTTTCTTTGCAAACTTTGTGAAGGAGGCTGGTGGTCAGTATGTCTTCGACAACGAATCGACAGAGAGCCTTCCGTATTCAATCGAGCAGGTTTTCCTAATGGCAAGCGACGCCGAGGTGTGGCTCAATACCAACGAGAAGACCAAGCGTTCGCAAATCCTTGATGTGGATTCGCGCCTTGAGAACCTTGCTCCGTACAAGAATGCACGCATTTACAATAACAACAAGATTACCAGCGAATACGGCGGAAGCGACTTCTGGGAGTCGGGCATTGTGCATCCCGACATAATCCTGCAGGACTTGCGCAAGATTTTCACGGAGGACGACGATAGCCTTCATTATTATAGACGACTTGAATAGGACGGTTGTAAATATTATAAAGTTTGTGGTAATTGCGCTTGTGCTTATGGCACTGGCAATTATCGATGTGTGTACCGGTTCCAATCCTATTCCGCTGTCCGACATTATGGACTACATTTTCGGCAGTTCGGATATGTCTGTCGATTACCAGTTTACCATCCGCGAATTCCGCTTGGCACGACTTATTACGGCTATGATTGCCGGTGCTGCGCTGTCGGTGTCGGGATTGCTTATGCAGACAATCTTCCGAAATCCGCTGGCTGGTCCTTATGTGCTTGGCATAAGCAACGGTGCGAGCCTCGGTGTGGCTGTTATTGTACTCGGAAGCGGTATGTTTTTGCCGTCGGCAGATGTGTCGAACTTTGCAATACTTGTCGCTGCGGGACTTGGCGCCGCCGCCGTGCTGATGCTGATTCTTGCCGTAAGTATGCGCGTGAGGGACATCCTGAGCATACTTATAGTGGGTATTCTCGTGTCGGGTGTGGTGGCTTCGGTGGTAAACGTGATGCAGTTTTTCTCAAACGAGGTAAATGTCAAGTCTTATGTGGTGTGGACAATGGGCAGCCTCGACTCGGTGTCGTTTAACGATTCGGTTGTGCTGATACCCGTGTGCCTGATAATGTGCGCCGTGCTGTATATGTTTTCCAAGAAACTCAACATCCTGCTCCTAGGCGAGCAGTTTGCCGTGAGCATGGGCCTTAACATAAAGTGGTTGCGCGTTATTATATTTATAGGTGTAAGCGTGCTTACGGGTGCTGTAACCGCTTTCTGCGGACCGTTGGGCTTCATCGGACTTGCCGTGCCGCACATATCGAGGTGGATTTTCAATACTTCCGACCATTTTGTGCTTGTGCCGGCTTCGATGATACTTGGCGCGGCCTTCCTGCTGTGTGGCGATATTCTTTCGCATACGCTTTATTCTCAAGGCGTTCTGCCGATTAATGCGGTGATTTCGATTCTCGGTGCGCCTTTCATTATTTGGATTGTATTTAAAAATCAGCGGACAGTGATATGATGGGAGAGGTGGTACTGAATATTGAAGGACTAGTTTTCGGACATAAGGCTCCGTTGGTGTCGCAAGCTGTTGATATTTCGGTAAGTGCGGGCGATTTTATCTGCCTTGTGGGACGAAATGGCACGGGAAAGACGACAATGCTGAGTACGCTCATCGGTGTAAAGAAGCCGCTGGCTGGACATATAAGCATCTGTGGAGTGCCTCTCGACCGAATTTCGGCAAGGGAGAAGTCGCGCTATATCAGTTTTGTGCCGTCGAAGGTGGAGGCTGTGCTGAATATGCGTATCCGCGACCTGATTGCCGTCGGCAGAAGTCCCTACACAAACATTTTCGACCGTCGGACAAAGGCCGATGAGGCTATAATCGAGGATTTTATACAGAAATTCGGTTTGTCGGACATTGCCGCATCGATGATTACCGAAGTGAGCGACGGCGAAAGGCAGAAGGCAATGATTTGCCGAGCAATGGTGCAGCAGACGCCTGTGATTCTGCTCGATGAACCGACTGCTTTCCTTGATTTCTTTGCAAAACGCAAACTTTTGTCCGACCTGAAGAAAATAGCCTCGGAGGAAAACCGATGCATAATTTTCTCGTGCCACGATTTGGAAATTGCTGCCAAGTATTGTTCCCATATCTGGCTTCTCGACGATAGAAAGCTCGAATCGGTAACCGTTGATGAATTCCTTAATGGCGGTTACTTTTCAAAATATCAGTAAAATCATTTTCGTATAATGTATTCCCAGAAAATCATTACATTTGCAAAATATTAGTTTTAAGTATAATTTAACCTGAGTTCGAAATAAGGAATCAAAAGAGAGTCAACTGGTTATCATCATAGAAGTCAAGCGAGATAGAAGGTTTCTTTGGGAAGAAACA
>CAJOEG010000130.1 GCA_905233405.1 uncultured Bacteroidales bacterium
CCTGCTACAGGCATTGAAGATAATGCAACTCCCGAAATTGCCATCTACCCCAACCCGACAAGCGAATTCATCAACATAAGCTCGTCGGAACCAATTTCCAGCATAGAGATTATATCTATAACAGGAAAGACTGTTGCTCAGATGGAAATCGGTAGCGACAATGCAACCTTAAACGTTTCCGACTTGTCTAACGGAATGTATTTCGTAAGAATCCTGGGAAGCGAAAACAACAATGTGTCTGTAAAGAAATTTGTAAAGGAATAAGAACTTAACTTTTAAATGCAAAAGAGAAAAGGCAGCTTTCGTGTTGCCTTTTTTTGTTTATTTTTCTTTTCTACAGAAACAGATATTTTGTTTAATTTTGCAAAAATTTAAAATTTACAGTCATGGAAGGAAAACTTTACCTATATAACACGCTTTCACGCACGAAAGTGGAATTCAAGCCGATAAAACCGCCATTCGTAGGAATGTACGTCTGTGGACCAACAGTTTACGGCGATGCACATCTGGGACACGCACGTCCTGCAATCACTTTCGACCTTTTGTTCCGCACGCTTACGGCTTTGGGATACAAGGTACGTTATGTCCGCAACATTACCGATGTCGGTCACCTTGAACACGATGCCGACGAAGGCGAGGACAAGATTGCAAAGAAAGCACGTCTCGAACAACTTGAGCCAATGGAAGTTGCACAATACTACACCAACCGCTACCATCACGCAATGGAGAAGTTGAACGTGCTTCCGCCAAGCATAGAGCCACACGCATCGGGACATATCCCCGAGCAAATCAAGTTCGTGGAGAAAATCCTTGACGCAGGCTACGCATACATCAGCGAAGGCTCGGTTTACTTCGACGTGGAAAAGTACAACCAAAAGTTCCACTATGGCAAACTTTCGGGTCGCAACATCGAGGAACTCCTCGAAACCACCCGCGAACTTGACGGTCAGACCGAAAAACGCCGCAGCATCGACTTCGCACTGTGGAAAAAGGCTGCACCAGAACACATTATGCGCTGGGAATCGCCTTGGAGCGATGGTTTCCCCGGCTGGCACATGGAATGTTCGGCTATGGCAACCAAATACTTGGGCGAAGAATTCGACATCCACGGCGGCGGCATGGACCTGATGTTCCCACACCACGAATGCGAAATCGCACAATCGACAGCAGCACTCGGACACGAATCGGTTCACTATTGGGTTCACAACAATATGATTACCATCAACGGACAGAAGATGGGCAAGTCGCTGGGCAACTTCATCACCCTAGATGAATTTTTCAACGGCACATCACACAAGAACGCCGAAGGCAAAGAACTGATAGAAAAGGCTTATTCGCCAATGACAATCAGGTTCTTCATCTTGCAGGCACACTATCGCGGCACACTCGATTTCTCGAACGAAGCGTTGCAATCAGCAGAAAAAGGACTTGCAAGACTTATGGAAGCATACGCACGTCTCGGAAAACTTACCGCATCCGATACGACAACGGTAGATGTCAAGGACTTGCGCAAAAAATGCGAAGAAGCCATCCTCGACGACCTCAACACCCCGATAGTGATTTCGAACCTGTTCGAAGCAGCAAAGGCAATAAACACCGTAGCCGACGGCAAAGGCAAAATCTCGAAGGAAGACCTTGAGGAATTGCGCAGCACATACAAGTTGTTCGTAGAGGACATTCTCGGTCTGCAGGTAGCCGACAGTGGCAACAATGGCAAGCTGGATTCCTACAAGAAAGCCGTTGACCTTCTCCTGAACATCCGCCTCGAAGCCAAGCAGAACAAGGACTGGGCAACCAGCGACAAGATTCGCAACGAACTCACCGCTCTGGGCTTCAACATAAAGGACAAGAAGGACGGATTCGAATGGGATTTGTAAGGGGCTAACAGGCTAGAAGGCTTGCAGGCTCACAGTCTCGCATACCCGCAGGCCAAAAGCCAAAGCAACAACCTGCAAGCCTACAACATAAAAGGAATGGGAATATATGGAAATAATAGTTAAGGATGCTCAGGTACGAAATTTGGGCAATGCTGTATAATCCAAATTTTAAACCCCTCGAATTCGAAGGGTTTAGATTAGACAAATGAACAAAATAAATTTAATATTGTACGGACGCAAAATTTTGCGTCTCAACAGAAACGCTTCAGCCATTGAAACTTAGCAACATGAAGAAACTTTTCCTTTTCACAATCATCGCTATCCTGTGCAACTTTGCTTTTGCGCAGATCGATGCTACAGAAATATTCGACAAGGCCGATTCCATAAAAGCGGTGGGCGACAGATACTACAAAGCAAAAAGGTACACCGAGGCCATTTCATACTACAACGAAGCTGCCCTGCTTGCCAAGAAAGTTGATAATGGCGACAATGCACACTACGCCATAGCCCTTTATAATATGGCTTATGCGTATTCAAAAGCTAGCGACAGGCAGAATGCAATCAAGTATTACATCATGACAGAGGATGTCGCAGGCAAGGTGTATGGGAAAGAAACCAACAAGTATGCAGGAGTTCTAAACCAGATTGGCATTGAGTATTACAGCATTGGTGAATACAAAAAAGCTCTGGAGTATTTTATTCCATCAATGGAAATCAGAAAAAAGATTTTGGGCGATGATAGTCTCGAATATGCAAAAATGCTGAATAATATAGGCACAGTATATTCGGATATGGGCGACTACGAGAACGAATTGAAATATATAAAACAAGCATTGGAAATAAGAAAAAAAGTTCTCGGTGAAAATCATATAGATTATGCTCAATCTCTGAATAATATGGGTGTAGCATATAATCATTTGGGCGATTATAAAAATGCTCTGAAATATCATCTGCAATCTTTAGAGATAAAGAAGATTGTTATCGGAACGGAAGACCCCGATTATATAGCATCACTAATTAATATCGGCAATAATTATCGTAATATTGGAAACTATCAAAATGCCTTGGAATACCTTTCACAAGCAATGGAAACACAAAAGAAAGTTCTGGGAGAAGGTAATTCAAGTTACGCGACAACATTAAACAACATTGCGCTTGTGTATTTTGATATGGCCGATTACCAGAATGCTTTGAGATACCATAAGCAAGCGATGTCTATAAGAGAAAAGACCCTTGGGAAAGGACACCCTAGCTATGCCATGTCGCTGAATAATATCGGCATTGTGTATTCCGAGATGAGCGACTATCAGAATGCCTTGAAGTATTATGAGCAATCATTGGAAGTTAAGAAAAAAGTTTTGGGAGAGAGCCATCCTGATTATGCAGCGTCGCTAATTGGAGTCGGTAATGTTTATCTGAAAATGGGTGATTATCAAAATGCCTTGAAATGTCAGATGCAAGCTTTGGAAATAAAGAGAAAAGTCGTTGGAGAGGAACATCCCGACTATGCAAAAACTCTTGGCAATATAGCTGTAACATATTATTATATGGACGACTATCACAATGCAATAAAAGCCAACAAACAAGCCACCGACATTAGTAAGAACAATCTAATCAAAAACTTTTCGTTCATGACATCGATGGAACGAGAAGCTTACTGGAATGCAAATAGCAAAAATTTTTCACTCAACATAATATATTTGTTCTACTCCTCCAGCGATACGCTTGCAAGAAAGACTTCGTATGATACCGAACTTATTACCAAAGGCTTGTTGCTTGCTTCGGAAGTAAGTACAGCCAACATAATAAAGGAAAGCGACAACAGCGCACTTATTTCAGAATACGAGGACATGAACAAAATGCACCTGCAACTTAACAAGGAGCTTGAAAAACCTATTGCCGAACGTAAATTCGACTGCGATTCGCTTGAAAACCAAATTAGGAAGAAGGAACGCCACATAATGGAAAGTTGCAAGGAGTTCGGTGATGTAACCAATTTCATAAAAATTGACTGGAAGGATGTGCAAAACTCGCTGAAAAAGAACGATGTCGCCATTGAATTCACAAATATCACGGTAAAGGACACAACAATATATGCGGCACTTGTTCTTACAAAAGACATGAGTGCGCCAGTACCCGTGCGGCTATTCAACGACAAAGAACTTAGGAAGCTTATTCGTGGCACGGCTCCCACAAAAGCAGAAGTCCCCGACAACGAAGAAAACCGTGGAGCAACTTCTGTTTCGACCAAAAAACTAGGAATTTACGAATCGACCGAGCTATACAGGATTCTTTGGAAAAAATTGGAGGGCTATTTCCCCGAAAATCCGCGCATTTATTTTGCTCCGTCGGGAATGTTGCATCAGGTGGCAATTGAGTATGCCCCGATAGGAAACGGCAAAACTATTTCCGACAAGTACGAGATTTATCGCGTTTCGTCAACCCGTTTCCTTGCCATGGACTATATGCCAAGACCTTTGAAAAACTCTGTTCTTTACGGTGGCATATACTACGACAGCGACACAACCACAATGAAACGCGAAAGCGACCGCTATTCTACTCGCAGTGCCACACAAACAGCATTTGTAGACTTAAAAAATAGTGGTGAACGTGGCGGTCTTAACTATTTGCCCGGTACAAAAACCGAGGTCGAGGACATTGTCGGCAAACTGAACAAAAAGAAGGTGAAAACCATGCTCTACGAAGGTTCGCAGGCAAATGAAGAATCGTTCAAGGCATTGTCGGGCAAGAATATAGAAGTTCTGCACATTGCCACCCACGGCTTCTTCCTGCCATCTGACGAGAAGCTGTCTGGCGACCAGTCGCTTGTGCAGTCGGGGCTTTTGCTGTCGGGAGCAAACTGTGCATGGCAAGATATGCCTTTGCCAGAAGGAATTGAGGATGGCATTCTTACCGCCAAGGAAATTAGCTTCATGGACTTGTTGTGCTTTCCGCCTGCCAGACTGCACTTGGAGAAATAACGGGTGAGGGCGTGTTTGGTCTGCAACGAGGTTTCAAGAAAGCAGGTGCGCGTACCATAATAATGAGCCTATGGCCTGTGGACGACAACGCCACCTTGCTGATGATGACCGAATTTTACGCTAATCTTACCAAAGGAATGTCGAAACGAGAGGCTTTCCTCGCAGCACAAAACAAGGTTAAGACTACAGCTGGCTTCGAGAATCCAAGGTATTGGGCAGCGTTTATAATGCTGGATGGAAACGAGAAGTAAGTTAAATGGTTTATAAGTTTAAGATGGTTTGAAAGTTGAAACTAACAACATCAAACAATATGAAAACTTTTATAATGCTGGATGGAAACGAAAATTGATTTACGAAGTACGATTAACGATTTTAGATTGAACGACAAGATGCAAAGGGATTTACTTTATTGGGCTAAAAGGCTAAAAGAAGAGAAGGCTAAAAGTCAAACAGAAGACCAGTCCAACGGAAGACCAGTCCATATGTTGGCATGATTGTCCTGCTGACAAAATGATGAATATATTCGCTTTGCTGTGTGTCCTAAAATATTTCTACTGACAGATTACCGTTTAAATGCCACCTTTTTTGTAATAAAATTGCCGGATTTCATAGTGTAGCGGATAAAATACGCTCCAGGGATATGGTTTTCGTAGTTATTATCGGCTCGACGACCAAGAACATCAAATACTTCGTACGAAACCACCTCCGATGTGTCAAATATTTCCTCGATTTGCGATGGATCGTCGGGATGGATATTGAAAATGGCACAGTTGTCAGTATTGAAACTAAGGTCTGGAGGAATATTAAAGGCTCCGAGTCGGTAGTAACCATCAGAATTGCCTCCCCATCCCCAATTTAAATGTAGCAAATCGTTGGCATCGTAGCCATCGCAAATAAATATGTGCGCGGTATTAGTTTCATCATCAGGGAAACTAGATACTATCAGTGGCCGCCCTAAGTCGAGGTTGGTTTTCAGTTTTGAAATCCATTCTTCGTCGGAGTAGTCGTTTTTGAACTCTAACTCCATTTCGGGCGAGTATTTGAAATATGTCGTAAGTGCACCTACAATTGTACCGATTGCGGGATTAAAAAATTCTGCATCATATTCCATATCGAGCGATACACCGCAATGCCACAAAAGCGTTGCAACCGATGCTATAGCGGCACTGTCGGAATGAATAGATATTTCATTGGGCATATCGTTCCAGTTATATGCGGCATTTCCGAAATCAATCCCGCCGTGAGAACCTTGCCCTGTCTGCGGATAGCCCCAGTAGCGCATTACTTGTCCCATTGCTACGGCAGAACTGCCAGCCAAGGCGTGATTCCCATATTCATTAGCCATTTCTGGACAGAAAATATTGTATGGTTCATTCTGGCTCCATTTGGATCTTATAAGCGGTGCGACAGACAAATCGCGATTTTGCTCATTTACAAATCCAGTTGTCCCAACAAGTTCCCATTGGTGTGCCGTGACTTTGTCGGCGACAAAATTATTGTCAACGCCATATTGAATCTGTTCAACAAAATCATCAAGATGGCTCTGCACCTGAATAGGAATTTTGTCTTCTTCGAATCTGCCTTCGTTGGAATATGCTAGAATTGGAGTGACACAATTGTCCGCAGAGACTATAACGAAGCCGTTTGCCGTATTGAATATATAGAACGCCGCATCTCCGTTCTTAAGTTTATACGACTTGACAAATTGCAGATTGTCTGTTTTCATAAATTTTGCACCTATTGCTTTGGCAATATTAATGTCAACGGGATTGGCTTTTACAACTGATGTCATCAGGAAAAGCATTACGGCTAGCATAAAAACAAATCTATTCATAATAATTTTAATTTTAAATCAAGATACAAATATAATAATCATTTCTATGTCTGCCACCTTATTGGGATTTTTTTGTCGTTTCGCAGTCGTTTCGAGAACAGTGATACCTTTGAATCCTTTGCTGTAGCATAAGTATGGCAAAGGATTTTGAGGATATTTATATATACTTTATATAGTAGATTAATATTATAAACCACAAAATGTTGTATTTT
>CAJOEG010000131.1:0-6794 GCA_905233405.1 uncultured Bacteroidales bacterium
TACCGTCAGCGTGGTTGATGCCAACAAGTGTACGTATTCAGCTAATGTAACGCTTAACCATAGCTACGAAGACTGCCTGAAGATACCGAATGTGTTCACACCAAATGCCGATGGTATAAACGACACGTGGGAAATTGTCAATATTGAAATGTTCCCGAGGGCTCATATCTATGTCTTCAACAGATGGGGACAGCTTGTTTACGAAAGCGATAGCTACACAGAAAACTGGGATGGCAAGTCTCACGGTGTAATGCTTCCTTATGGAATATATATGTACATAATAGACCTCCACAATGGTTCAGAACCATATCAAGGAACATTAACAATATTGAATTAGATTATAACCCAGAAAAAATAGGGAGTAATGATGACTCCCTATTTTTTTGTGAGCGATTTTTGACCAATAAAAAAGCCACCCTTTTCGAGTGGCTTTTTTACTGATATAAGGTAGAGTTTACATCTTTACAACTTCTGCCTTGCCCTTTTCGATAGCTTCCATGTTCAATGGAATAAGCTTGTGGGCACGTTCTGGAAGAGAGTGTCTCAAACCTTCTTCAACATAACGGTTGTCAACGATTGGTCTAACCTTGAGGAAAGCACCGAGGACAATCATGTTGAAAACCTTCTGGTTACCCATGTCGGATGCCAGCTGTGCAGCTTCAATCTTGTAGATGTTGATGTCCTTGCGGGTTGGCATCTTAGTGATTCCGTTCGGGTCGAAAATCAAAGTTCCGCCAGGTTTTACTGTGCTTTCGAACTTGTCCATCGACTGCTGGTTAAGAACGATAACCGTGTCGTACTGGGTGAGGATAGGAGAGCTAACTCTTTCGTCGCTGATGATAACGGTAACGTTTGATGTTCCGCCTCTCATTTCTGGTCCGTACGAAGGCATCCAAGCGATTTCCTGTCCCTGCATAAGTCCAGAGTATGCCAAAATCTTACCCATAGAGAGGACACCCTGTCCGCCGAATCCTGCTATAATTATTTCTTCTGTCATGATCTTAAATTTTTAGTAGTCCAACTTTCTGTTTCTTAAGCTGATTTTACCTTCCTGAAGTTCCCATTCAACCTTGATGTCGCCGAGCGGATACTCCTTGAAAGTGTTTTCTTCCATCCACTTGTTTGCGTCAACTGCTGTCATCTTCCAGTTGGAGTTGCAGTTCGATACTATTTCAACGAACGAAAGTCAACCCTTGCCGTCCTTCTGGTTTTCGAAAGCCTTGCGGATAGCAGCCTTAGCCTTGCGAACGTTTGCCGGAGTGTGAACCGACTGACGTGTTACGAAGCGAACATTCGGCAACTGAGCGATGAGTTCGGTGATGTGCAGTGGGTAACCCATTGTGTTGACGTCACGACCGCGTGGGCAGGTAACAGCCTTCATTCCAGCAAGTGTAGTAGGAGCCATCTGACCGCCAGTCATACCGTAGATACCATTGTTTACGAATATGATGGTGATGTTTTCGCCTCTGTTGCAGCTGTGGATTGTTTCAGCAGTACCGATAGCAGCCAAGTCGCCGTCGCCCTGATAGGTGAATACGAACTTGTCGGGCATAACCCTCTTGATAGCCGTTGCGATGGCAGGTGCACGACCGTGAGCAGCTTCCTGCATGTCGATGTCGAGGTAGTTGTACATCAAAACCGAGCATCCTACTGGAGTGACACCGATGGTCTTGTCCTGAATTCCTAATTCTTCGATAACTTCAGCAACAAGGCGGTGGGTAGTTCCGTGTCCACAACCAGGGCAGTAGTGCATCACGTTATCGGTCATTACCTTTGTTTTCTTGTAAACAAGGTTTTCTTCTTTGATTATATCGTTAATTGTTAATTCTGCCATGACTTATTCTCCTTTCATAAAATTCTTCATTGCGTCAACGATTTCTTCCGGAGTCGGAACAACGCCGCCAACACGACCATAGTGCTTAACTGGGCGCTTGCCGTTTACTGCGAGCATTACGTCTTCTACCATCTGTCCGGTGCTCATTTCGATAGTGAGGAATCCCTTTACTCTCTCTGCGAGACCAGCGATAATCTTCGAAAGTGATAGGACGAACCAAACCAACCTTGTATCCTTCCTTGCGAAGAAGGTCCATAGACTTCATGCAGAGACGTGATGATGTTCCGTATGCTACGAATACATAGTCGGCATCGTCGCAGTTGATGCATTCACATCTTACTTCCTTTTCGCGGATAGTGTCGTACTTCTTTACGAGCTTGCGGTTGAATTCTTCCTGACGTGAAGCTACAAGGTCGAGTGAAGTTATGATGTTGCGTTCGCGGTTTGCGGTCTTGCCGGTAGTAGCCCACGGGCACTGCTTGATAACTTCATCCATTGTTCTTCTTACTCTCTGCGGACCGATTTCAACCTTTTCCATCATCTGACCGATGATACCGTCTGAAAGAATCAATACTGGGTTGCGGTACTTGAAAGCGAGGTCGAAACCTATCTGTACGAAGTCGTACATTTCCTGAACCGATGCAGGTGCAAGAACGATAAGTCTGTAGTCACCGTGTCCACCGCCCTTGGTTGACTGGAAATAGTCTGACTGTGAAGGCTGGATAGTACCAAGACCTGGTCCACCTCTAACTACGTTAAGTACCAAGCAGGGCAATTCTGCACCAGCGATGTATGAAAGACCTTCCTGCTTCAAGCTGAAGCCCGGGCTTGACGAAGATGTCATAGCGGCCATACCGCAAGCAGCGGCACCATATACCATATTGATTGCAGCAACTTCACTTTCTGCCTGCAATACAACCATACCAGTTCTCTCAATTGGGTTTTGCTCCATGAAATATTCGATTACTTCCGACTGCGGAGTAATAGGATATCCGAAATAAGCGTCTGCCCCGTAACGAATAGCAGCTTCTGCTATAGCTTCGTTACCTTTCATTAACTTTAATTCTTTTTCCATTCTAGCTAATTTTTTTGAGATTAATTAGTCCACCTTTACCTTATAGACAGAAATTACTCCATCGGGACATACAATAGCACAGCTTGCACAGCCAATGCACTTCTCGGGGTCTTTCATGTAGCAGTAGTTGTACCCCTTACCATTCACTTCTTTTGCCAGATCAAGGACACCCATAGGACAAGCACCCAAGCAAACGCTGCAGCCCTTGCACTTTTCGGTGTCAACTTTAACGGCTCCTCTGATTTTTGCCATAATATTATTAAGTTTGTTTTGTTAAAAATTTTCCCAAAAGTACGACTTTTATTTTTAAAGGGCAAATGTTTTAAATCACTTTTTTTGAACAAATGAACAATCTTTCCGTAAGTCGTTGTTATTGGTGATGTTTGCGTGATTTTTTCCTGTTTAATTGTGTGGGGTATTATTATATAGGTGTTTGTTATGGAGGATTCCCGATAGTTGCAGTTTTTTCTTGCCCACCACAAAATAAGGACGTTAAGGACATTAATGTCCTTAGCGTCTATGGCGGGCAAAAACTGCTAGTCGGCATGATTGCCTTTTGCCGGATTGTGAGTTTTTTTGCTAGCTGGCCTTTCGTGCTTTTCGTTTATCCCTTTATCCTCTCCAATGCTTCGTCAATCACCTTCATATATTCGTTAGCTCCATAGTTTTCGTAGCCGTACGAACCTCGTTGGTGATATAATATTTTGTTTGTGGCGCAGTCGATTATCAAAAAGTATGGGCAAGATTTCAAGTTGTATTGCTGAGCTAGACTATTTCCCGTCGCATTGTTGAATTTGATGTCTCCCGATTCCAATATGGCTCTCGCCTTGTCGGTCTCCTTGTCACCAATGTTGATTCCAACTACGCATACATCGTTGTCGTTGTATGTGCTGTCGATGAGTTTCATGCAGTGCAGGGCAAAAATTTCTTCTGTGATAGAAAATGGATCGGTTAAATCGTAGAATCCTACAAACATTATCTTTGACTTTATGTCTATCGATGATAGTGAGTCTCCGTTATATGTCGGCAGTTGCCAGTTGTAGGCTTTTTCTGGGAATGGCTTATGTTCTATTGTGAGTTCGTTTGAATCGTCATTTGGACGGGTGCTAAGCGTTGTTTCGGGTTTCGTGAAACTTGACAATTCGGAACGCTTGTTGTTTATCAAGCTTTCGATGTCTGGGTTTATTTCATTGTAAAGCGTAATCTCCTCGATGTCTATGTGGTCGTAGTAGTGCTTGTACGCGGACGTTGCGTTGGGCAACATTAGTTCTTCGTAGCAGTATGTGGTTGCGTACAGTGTTCCGTCGGTTCCAATAATGTAGGAGCAATGTTCGTGTGTGCGGAATACGGAACCCGTTTCGTTGTACTTGTCGGCCGATATTATTGCTGCCATGTTCTGGTTTATTATGGTGTCGGTACACGAAATGCTGTCGTATCCAAAGATTTTTGTGAGATTACCATTCTTAACCCACTTGTATTCATAATACTGTGGCTGTGTTGGGAAGTACAAGCATCTTGATATTGCTCCATTGTCCAAAGAGGTAACTGTATCGTTGAAAAACAAGTTTTCCGTGTTAACGGTGTCGTACTTAACCGCTGAATAGAACGACTTCACGCTACCGGTACTATCCTTTATGAAATAGAATTCGATGTCGAACACAGATTCTCTCGACCTCGGCTCATTGTCGAACCTGTGAGAATATTTCATCCTAATGTGTCCCGACTTGCAGTTGTCAATCTTTTCCTGAGCGAGGTTTACATAGTCGCTATCCGACATTTTTTCACTTTTGTTGCTACACGATGTGGCAAATGCCAGCATAATTATGCAGAGCATGCTAAATGTTGTTGAAAATCTGGTATCCATATATTATCAATTTTTTGTATAACGAATTACATTGTTGTTTTATTGTGTGTAAAAGAAGATGCTTTTTATTTTGTTTTGAGATTGTTTGATGGAAGGTAGTTCGTGTGGATTGTTTTTGCCCCATAATACCATATTGATGCGCCTAGTGTTGATAATGATATTCAGCTTGCAAAATTCTTTGTGCCAAATAACATCGCTTTGTTATTAACTTTATGATATGCCGATGCTTGATGTTTTATTTTGACCTAATTTTGTAAAATTAATTGGAATTTATATGAAAATTTCTGTTCTGGCGGTAATGTTTGCTGCGCTTGTGATTTCCTCATGCGGAAATGCAGGAGCACTCGAGAACCAAACCGTTGATGTTCCAACCGAAAAACCAGATAGGGTGGAGGCTCTGCCAATATTCCCAGGAATATACAATACCGATGTGTATCTGCCTTTGCTAGAGGGAAAAAGAGTAGCCATTGTTGCCAATCAGGCAAGCATAATCGATACGCTTCATTTGGCAGATATGCTACTCAAGGAAGATGTGAATGTCGGCAAGGCTTTTTGTCCCGAACACGGGTTCCGTGGCACTGCCGACGCTGGTCAGAAAGTGGATAGCGGAAAGGATGAAAAAACTGGGCTTAATGTGGTTTCGCTTTACGGAAACAATAAGAAACCAGCAAAGGAGCAATTGAAAGATGTTGACATGGTGGTTTTCGACCTTCAGGATGTTGGTGTGCGTTTTTACACTTACATTTCTACCTTGCATTATGTGATGGAGGCTTGTGCCGAATCGGATATTCCTGTCATTGTGCTTGACCGTCCGAATCCAAATGCATCATACGTTGATGGTCCTGTGTTAGATACGGCAAATTACCGTTCTTTCGTAGGAATGCATCCTGTTCCAATTGTTTATGGAATGACAATCGGCGAGTATGCGCAGATGATAAACGGCGAGGGCTGGCTGAAGGGTGGAATCAAGTGCAATCTTACGGTTGTGCCGTGTCAAAACTATACTCACTATCGCAAATACAAGCTGCCGATAAAGCCATCGCCAAATCTGCCAAACGCAAGAAGCATTGAACTTTATCCTACGCTTTGCATATTTGAGGCGACTTGCATAAGCGTTGGTCGCGGAACCGACATGCAGTTTCAGGTGCTGGGACATCCGCTCTACAAGGATGTGATTGACAGTGCTTTTGTGTTTACGCCCCAGCCAAATGCAGGTGCTTCCAATCCTTTGCTCAACGGAAAGGAATGTTATGGATTCAACCTTGCCGATGATGCTGCGATTTTCGACTGGCGAGTTGACAAGTTCAATGTTTCGGTAATCATCAAGATGTACGAACTTTTCCCCGATAAGCCCAACTTCTTCAACAAGAACAATATGCTCGAAAAGCTTGTCGGTTACAAGGCTTTCCGCAAGCAGATTGAGAATGGTGTGAGCGAGGAGGAAATCAGGAGTTCGTGGAGCAAGGACTTGGAGAAATTTAAGGAAATTAGAAGTAAATATCTTATATATAGTTAGTTATGGAATTTGGTATTTGCGAATATGCATATCTCCCGTTGCGAGCAGGAATGTCACACAGGTCGGAAATGGTAAGTCAAGTGCTTTTCGGCGAGGTGTTCGAGATTGTTGCAAAGCATTCCGACTGGACAAAAATCCGTCTTTTACACGACAACTATACAGGTTGGATTGAAACGGTTACAATATCGGCATTTATGCCTGAAAAACAAGATGCTTCGTATGTCAACGAGCGTTATGTCGTGCGCGATGTGCCTACCATGATGATAAAGAACGAGAAGAACCAGATTTTTGTACCTAAGGGTTCGCTGTTGCCTAAGTCGGCACTTACCGACCGCAGTTTCAACATCGGCAACAATAACTACTATATACTCAGCGACATGACCGAACGCACCGAAACCGACATACGCCGCAGCATTATCCGCGATGCCGAGGACCTTATCGAAACGCCTTACCTTTGGGGCGGACGCTCGCAGTGGGGAATCGACTGCAGCGGCTTTGTGCAGTT
>CAJOEG010000131.1:6861-9473 GCA_905233405.1 uncultured Bacteroidales bacterium
TCGCTTTCTTCGACAACGAGGACGGAAATATTGTTCACGTCGGAATAGTTTACTCGGCATCGGAAATAATCCATGCCTCCAAAAAAGTCCGCATCGACCGCATTGACCACAACGGCATCTACAACGATGAACTAAAGAAATATACGCACCAGTTGAGGGTGATGAAGAATATAATAGGAACGCTGTAGATTAGCATTCCTATTATATTATGCAGATAGTCGTTTTTACCTAAAATAAGTGCTCTTGCTTCTGCAATTCATTTTTGCGCAAAACTACTCCAATCCTTTTATCTGCTCCTTCAGAATCTTAATCTTTGTTTCTGCATCGCTCTGTTTCTTGCGTTCCTTGTCGATTACAGCCGCAGGTGCGTGGCTTACAAAATTCTCGTTCGAGAGTTTCTTCATTACCGATTCAAGGAAACTTTCAGCGTATGCAAGGTCTTCACGCAGTTTCTTCAACTCTTCGTCCTTATTGATAAGGTTGCCAACTGGAATGAAATATTCGTTCTTGTTGACGATGAAACCTGCTGCCATCGGAAGTTTTTCAGTTACTGTGGCTATGCTTTCCACATTGCAAAGCTTCATTATCACGCAGTCGAGTGCATCGTAGTACTTTTCGTGCTTGATGACCGACATTGTGAGTTTTTCTTTCTGCGGAATATTCTTTTCTTTCCTTACGGTACGGATGTTTGCAACAACTTCCTTGGTAAGTTCAAAACCTGCAAGCATATCAGCATCAACTGGCATTGCCTTTGGCAAATTTGCAACAACTATGCTTTCGCCCTCCTTGCGCTCGGCTATCGACTGCCAGATTTCCTCGGTGATGAACGGCATGAACGGATGTAACAGAAGAACCAGTTTCTCGAAGAAACCTATTGTTGCATCGTAGGTCTTGCGGTCGATTGGCTGTCCGTAAACCGGCTTGATAAGTTCGAGGTACCATGCCGAAAATTCGTCCCAGAACAACTTGTAAACTCTCATCAAGGCTTCCGAAATGCGGTACTTCGAGAAATCCTCGTCAAGTTCGGCAATGGTTTCGCTGAGTTTAGAGTTGAACCAGTCAACAGCGACCTTTGCTTCAGCAGGTTGTTCGATGTCTGCAACATTCCAGCCCTTTACAAGACGCAATGCGTTCCAAATCTTGTTGTTGAAGTTACGTCCCTGCTCGCACAAAGCCTCGTCGAAAAGGATGTCGTTTCCAGCAGGAGCCGAAAGCATCATACCCATACGAACGCCATCGGTGCCATACTTGTCCATAAGTTCAATCGGGTCGGGCGAGTTGCCGAGCGACTTCGACATCTTACGGCCAATCTTGTCGCGAACGATACCGGTGAAATATACATTCTTGAACGGCATCTGACCTTTGTATTCGTAACCAGCCATAATCATCCTTGCCACCCAGAAGAAAATAATATCGGGAGCAGTTACAAGGTCCGAAGTTGGGTAGTAATATTTGATTTCCTCGTTGTCGGGATTGTTGATGCCGTCGAAAAGCGAAATAGGCCACAGCCACGACGAGAACCAAGTATCCAGGCAGTCGCTATCCTGACGCAAATCGTTCATTGTAAGATTATTGTCGCCAGTCTTTTCCTTTGCTTTCTGAAGTGCAAGTTCGGGTGTTTCGGCAACAACATATCCGCCCTTAGGCAGGAAGTATGCAGGAATCTGATGTCCCCACCACAACTGACGGCTGATGCACCAGTCCTTGAGGTTTTCCATCCAGTGACGGTAGGTATTCTTGTATTTTGCAGGATAAAACTTAATGTCGTCGTTCATAACGGCATCGAGGGCTGGCTTTGCAAGGTCCTGCATCTTGAGGAACCACTGCATCGAAAGCTTAGGCTCGATAGCGACATTTGTACGCTCCGAGTAGCCGACCTTGTTGGTGTAGTTCTCAACCTTTTCGAGAAGTCCGGCATTCTGCAAGTCGATTTCAATCTGCTTGCGGACTGCAAAACGATCCATGCCAACATACAAACCTGCGGCTTCGCTCAAAGTACCATCGTCGTTGAAAATATCGATGCTTTCGAGGTTGTACTTTTCGCCAAGCATATAGTCGTTGACATCGTGAGCCGGCGTAACCTTCAAGCAACCAGTACCGAACTCTATGTCAACATATTCGTCTTCTATTACAGGAATTACGCGATTTACGAGCGGAACAATCACTTTTTTGCCTTTCAGGTGGGTATTTTTGGGGTCGTTGGGGTTGATACACATTGCGGTATCGCCCATGATTGTTTCGGGACGGGTTGTTGCTACGATTGCATAACCGTCTTCTCCTTCAATCTTATAGCGCAGATAGTACAATTTACCGTTTTGCTCCTTGTAAACAACTTCCTCATCCGACAAAGCTGTCTTTGCCTGCGGATCCCAGTTGACCATACGCACGCCACGGTAGATAAGGCCCTTGTCGTAAAGATCGCAGAAAACCTTAATTACGCTCTTCGAGCGCTTTTCATCCATTGTGAAAGCAGTACGGTCCCAGTCGCACGATGCGCCGAGCTTGCGAAGCTGCTGCAAAATGATTCCACCGTGTTCGTGAGTCCAGTCCCAGGCGTGCTTTAGGAATTCGTCGCGGCTGAGGTCGGTTTTCTTTATGCCTTGCTGAGCAAG
>CAJOEG010000132.1 GCA_905233405.1 uncultured Bacteroidales bacterium
AAAACAACCACCCATACTATTATGTTTCACGTAATTCGGGCAACTGGGAGTTCGAGCGCATAATTAAAAACGTTACGGGAACGCAAATCGGACTTTCGGGATTTGTTGCTTTTACAAAGGACAGTCTTGCCAACCTTACATTTGCATTTCCAAAGCGCTCGATGAAGGAGAAGCATGAGTTTACAAAGGTGAAACTGCTGCATGGCGTAAACGACACCTGCTACGACATATTTACCAATGTAGATTCGCTGATGGTTGACTGTACAACCGACTTTACTGAAGGTTATACCGAAATGGTGTATTCTCATTCGTTCGACTCGCTGGTATTTAGGTTTGTTCGTAATGTAGATTCGCGTGCGAAGGCAGAGATGCATGTGCACGGAGTTTTGGTCGAGGATTCGTTGCCGAATGTAAATTTCATAACCATAGGAACAAATGGAGCTTCAACCGAATCGTACATAAAGGAAAAATACGTGCTTGAGCAGCTTGAAGTAGTGAAGCCCGATCTTGCCATTGTTGCCTTGGGTGTGAACGATGCGTCGGGAACTAATTTCGACAAGGGCAGATTCGTTCAGAACTACAAGAAAATCGTGAATGCAATATTGGAGACTAATCCCGACTGCGCAATTATCTTTGTCAGCAACAACGATTTCTGTACAAAACGTGGAGGTAACAATCAAAACCAGTCTTTGGTGGTTGAGGCGATGAAGGATTTGTCAAAAACTTATCACGCATCGTTGTGGAATCTTTTTGCTGTAATGGGCGGGCAACGCTCAATATACACCTGGCAAAAACACGGACTTGCAAACACAGACAAGATTCATTTTACCAACGACGGCTACACGTTGGAAGGTGACTTGCTTTTTGGTGCGATACTTAGGGAGTACGAGAAGCATCTGAAAGGTTGGGCGAAAAGCGAATGATTTCTTTACAACTTTTCTATTGCAAACCTCAGATTTGTTTTGTTTTCGTTCATGTAGTTTAGTGCATCCAAAGTTTCATACGATGACGAACAATATTCTTCCGATTTGATAGCCTCTGTTTGGGAAGCAGGAAATATGAATTTTGGACAATTGGGTACAGGTACCCCTTCGGTGTCGGTAATTACAAGCCTAAGAATGTCGCTGCCTGTTGCTCCCGAAACCTTCATTTTGTCAAGGCGCAGATTGACGCTGTCAATAAATATGTCGGCTGTGTAAGTCGTAGGTGTCACATTGCTGTAGCCATTTAAATCCAATGGCTTAAGGCTTAAGAAAGGTACATTTTCGTCAATGTTGAGAACCAGACTATAATATGGACGAGAGGATTCTTTATAGACTGAATATATGATTGCCGTTTGTACTGAAATTAGCACAACACATACGATTGCAAATATAAAGCGAAAGCGCTTTTTCTTATTTTGGGCATTTTTTACCTGCCGGTCATACTGCTCCAGATACTTTTTTACATCAGGATATTCATAAAAACCGTCAAGTTTAGATTTCACATCCTTTATTTGTATTAATAGTGTAGGGTCGTAAAAGTATTCCTTTTTGTTGCTATTCTTGCCCTTTAAAAATTTTTCAACATGCCTTTTCTTGTAAAGGTCATATCTACCCTCCATTTTCCATTTATATGATAATACATCTATTTTTTCAGCAATGGCATATATTATAGAAAATAGTCCAACCAACCAGGCAACTACAGAGAGAATTAGGGTCGCGATGTTTCCACTTCTTGCATAAATGATATATAATATTAGAAAAACCGATATCAATATTAGAAAATTTGCAATATTTACCCTAAAAATTGCACCGATAGATCTCGGATATGAATTTTTGTATTGTTTCAGCAGGGCTTCAAGATCCTCGCTGACCTCTTGAAAATATTTTTTGTCTTGATTCATTGCTTTATCTTTTAGAAAACGGTATAATAGTATGCACTGTCCATAATATCTTTTATTTCCTGGGTGCTAGAGATTGTATCCATTGAAACGAAGTCGGCATAGTAGCTGCCCGAACCTTTTTTGAGGAACGAATACACATTGTCGCAGCATCCGTTTTTTAAGTTTCCCTTTTCTATTCTTATTGGATAGATTCTTTCCCCGACAGGTTTTAAATCCTTGCTCCATAGACAAACACATAAATCTGTAGTGTCGGGAGCATCTATTGTCACACCTTTCGACTCCAATCTTATTCCACTCACTCTTAGTTTGTAATCCATTTTACCACTAGGCGATATTATAAAAGGTTCAGAATCTTTGTTAAGAGCATCAAAAGTTAGACAAGCCTTTCCTTTTGCCGAGAAATATTCCTGATAACGAGAATGTATGCCCCCATTAGGATCCGCTTCGATGTTTTTTTGCATTTCAGAAACCTTGTAAATTT
Organism: uncultured Bacteroidales bacterium; assembly: GCA_905233405.1. Classification (GTDB taxonomy): domain Bacteria; phylum Bacteroidota; class Bacteroidia; order Bacteroidales; family ML635J-15; genus Bact-19. Next base: position 2,367 of record CAJOEG010000132.1, read on the forward strand.
CAAGGTGGAGTTCGCGGTTGTCCAAATATTCTTCATTTGGTGTACGAGATAATGTTACTGTTGGAACAATAGCTGCCAGAGCAAGTGCCAAAATAATCATTGCCAATATACTAGTATTTTTATTGCGGACTTTTTTCAGGCCAGTTACCGTAGTTTTAAATTCTGCAAGAACATTTTTGGCTTCAATGTCGTCACCATAGAGAGTCGAAATATTCCGCTTGTATTTTTCCAGATCGTAGAGTGAGGAGTAGAATGTATCTTCCGCTTTATATACAGGCGATTTTGCATCGTATGTGCCCCATTCTATTTTATAAACAATCCAAATCAATATGACCGCAGGAATAACCATCAGTGGGAACGTGATTCCTGCAATAAGTGACACTATGGCAAGAAATGTCAATACCAAATACAATCTATAAAAGAAGACGTCCTTGACTGTAGGCTTAGGTATTCTTTTTATCTCGGTAATTTGTATTTCAATCTTAATTATAAGGTTCTTTATGTTAAAGTCGGAACCAGCATGCTCCTGCAATATGTGTCCGCACGAAAGACAGATGTTGCTCACCAATGGGAAGGGGGCTCCGCAGTCGGGACAGTTTGTAGGGTTGCTGTGCTCTTCGGCGGTCTTTCTGTTCTCATTTTTGATGATGTAGGCTTCTTCTCCCGAAATGCTGTTTAAATCAGGTGACGGATATTTATTATTCACTATTTTCTCGCCGCAGTAGAAACATACGTCGGAGAGGAGGGGAATCTGTGCCCCACAATGTGGACAATGAGTAAGATCTTCTTTTGTGTAATATTTCAAACGTTCGGAAAAAGCCTTGTCGAGATATGCGTTTATCTCTTCCTCGGCTGTGCCTTCTTCAATTGCCGCCTTTACTATGGTTTGTCTTTCAACGTATGTCATAACCCTGTCTCTCTGAGCAAGTGCGGTCAGTTGCGCTATTTTATTTGAAATTGCCATGAAAATATAAATTTGTGCAAAGATAATGAAAGATTTGATGATTTGAGAAATCAATAGATTCAAAAAAAATATAAAATCTTTCAATTGTAAATTGTACTTCGTACTTCGTAAATAATTTTTAATTTTGCGCCCTCAAATTTGGGATTGTGATTGAGTTTTTGCAAGGCATATTTCTGTACGATGAGAATTCGCCGCTGATTTTCACGAAGATGTTCTTCTGGATATTCTTCGCAGTGGTTCTATTCGGATATTCGTTCATCTGCAACAGACCGAAACTTAGGTCGTTGTATCTGTTCCTTGCAAGCTTGTTCTTCTACTACAAGTCGAGCGGATTCTTTTTTATCCTGCTGGTAGTTAACATAATACTCAATTATTTCATAGGCAATGCAATACATAGGTCGGAAAAGGAAGGCAGGCGAACTACCTATCTGGTACTCAGTGTTTTCATAAACCTTTTCATACTTTCGTACTTCAAGTACACATTTTTCTTCGTCGATGCTTTCAATTCGATGTTTGGTACGCATCTGGTGGCGACAAACTACCTTGCTGGACTGTCGAATATGTTGGTTGGGACGCAGTTCAACCTGTCGGAAATATTCCTGCCGGTTGGAATTTCGTTCTATACTTTCCAGACAATGTCCTATACAATAGACATTTATCGTCGTAAGCTCGGACCTGTGAAGAATATCATCGACTTTGGATTCTATGTGTCGTTTTTCCCGCAGTTGGTTGCCGGACCTATTGTTCGTGCGTCGGAGTTTGTGCCGCAGATTTACCAGAAATATTCGCTTACGCGCTACGAGTTCGGCTCGGCAGTGTTTATGATACTCAAAGGCTTGGTAAAGAAGATTATGATTGGCGATTACATTGCCGTCAACTTTATCGATCGCGTGTTCACCAACCCCGATATGTATACTGGTTTTGAGTCGCTTATGGCGATGTTCGGCTATTCTCTGCAACTGTACTGCGACTTCTCTGGCTACACCGACATCGCCATAGGTGTTGCCTTGCTGATGGGCTTCCGTTTGAGCAAGAACTTCAATTCTCCGTACAAGTCGAAAAACTGTTCCGAATTCTGGACACGCTGGCACATTTCGCTGTCGTCGTGGCTCAAGGACTACCTATATATTCCACTCGGAGGAAACCGCAAGGCAACAATTGGAACCTACTTGAACTTTGGTTTCATATTGTTGGTAATCATGCTGATGGCATCGAGTTGGATTGTTACAGTTGCAATATTGGCATTTGCACTCGTGCTGTTCCTGCTGATAAGGTTTGTACCTTCGGTGGCAGATGGCATCAAGTCGAACATCAACCGATTGATAACCATGCTTCTCGGCGGTATGTGGCACGGCTCGAGCTGGAATTTCCTCGTGTGGGGCGGGCTTAATGGCGTAGGCTTGATTTTCGACAAGTACTGGCAGAAAATATTTATGAATTTTATCAGGGTGCTTAACACCTTCCTATTTATAACTGTAACCTGGGTATTCTTTCGTTCGCAGGATTTCGACACGGCAATAGCGATGTTCAGGAATGTATTCACCAATTTCCATTTCGAGTATGTTCCAGCAGTGATTGTGGCTTATTACAAAGTCTTCCTGCTGATGGCTTTCGGCTACCTGACGCATTGGTTCAGCGGTAGGTTGAAAGACAAGTGGCGCGACAAGTTCATCGATATGCCGCACTGGATTCATGCTGTTGTCGTGTTGGTAGTGATATTCGCTGTATATCAGTCGATTTGCTCGGATATGCAGGCGTTCATTTATTTTCAATTCTAAGGGCTGCGCCGTTTGAATGCCTACGGCGTTTCATGGGCTAACGCCTGTTTCTGAGTTTCAATGCCTACGGCGTTTGGCTTACGCCGAGCTAAAGGTTAACTTCGTTGAGGGCTTCACCGTTCTAAGTTTGATGTGATACGCACGTTTGAATGGCTGTCGCCGTTTGATGATTTGATGTGCTACGCACGTTTCTAAGTTTCAATGGCTACGCCGTTTTATGGGCTAACGCCCGTTAGTTTATGCCGTTCAAACCATTTCAAACAATCTCAAACAATTTGAAATAACCTTAAACCATCTCAAACTGAGAAACTAATAAGTCAAAATTTCATTTCCTGTTTCAGTAATCAGTATCTGGTGTTCCCATTGTGCCGATGGCTTGAGGTCCTTGGTGACGACGGTCCAGTCGTTTTCCTCGATGAAGATTTCCTTCTTGCCCATGTTAATCATCGGTTCGATGGTGAAAGTCATACCTGGGATGATAAGTTCTTCGGTGCCACGCTTGCCATAGTGCAAAACCTCGGGCGGTTCATGGAATTTCACACCGCAGCCGTGTCCGCAAAGTTCGCGCACGACGGAATAACCGTTCTTTTCGGCATGTTCCTGAATAGCAGCACCAACGTCGCCCATACGAGCCCACGGTTGGGCGGTGGCGATGCCAATTTCGAGGCATTCCTTTGTCACCTTTACCAGTCGCTTGCATTCCTCGCTCACATCGCCAATCATAAACATTCTCGATGCATCGGAGAAATAGCGGTTGTATATTGTTGATACGTCAACGTTTACAATATCGCCATTGCGCAGAAATTCCTTCTTGCTCGGGATTCCGTGGCAGACGATTTCGTTGCGCGACACACAGCAGCTCTTTGGATAGCCTTCGTAGTGGAGTGGGGCGGGAATTGCGCCGTGCAAGGTGGTGAATTCATAAACCATATCGTCAACATCCTGGGTTGTTATGCCCTCACAGATATTTTCCGAAATGTAGTCGAGCAATGCAGTGTTTATTTTTGCGCTTTCGCGTATGCCGGCAATTTGTTCTTCGCTACGAATTATTCTCAGTGGCGGAATCTTGTATCCCTTTGCACGGTATTCCTTTATTTTGTTCCGCAGTTCTATCGGTAGAAGCGGTGCGTATTCCTTCTTTGACATCGTTTGAATTTTTGCGCAAAGGTAAAAATAATTTGCAAGTTATTGTCTGTTATTTTACAATCCAGCTTTTGTGTAGATATGGTGGGGGAAAAGGGTGTTTCCTATTTGTGTTTGATGCTTTTGTAAGTAACAATATCAATAGTTTTGTTTGTTGTTACGTTCAAAGTTTCCAAAAAAACTGAATGTTATGAAATTAAAGATTATCTTTGCGTCTCTTTTAAAAGGAATGCTTTTATGTGGCAGAAGATTGCACGGTTGATTTTGAGGAGGAAGCTATACCTTATTGTTGGTATAGTGATAGTCACTGCTTTCCTTGGTTTTGAGGCCTTGAAAATCAGTATGGACTACGGATATGCCCGTATGCTGTCGGAAGATGATGAGGTTTATCTGCAGAACAAGAAATTTTGCGAACTTTTTGGCGAGGAGGCAAATGCCATTGCTATTGGAATAGACGATAGTTGTTTGCTTACGAACTATGAGCATTTTGAGAAATTCCGCAAGTTTTCGCGAGAAATCAAGTCGCATAGGGACATAAAATCAACATTCAGCCCACTTGAAGCAATAAACTTATGCAAGGCAAGTACAACAGACGAAAACGGAGCCAAAAAACAGATTTTCAAACCAGTACGTATCTTTGAGGATTCCATTTCGTCGCAGGCGGAACTCGATAGTGCAAGCGATGTTTTCTTTAGCCTGCCTTTCTACACCAATCTGCTTTACAGTGCCGACACCAATGTGTTCCTGTTTACAATATCACTTAACCCGGAAGTCCTTAACAGTTCGGAGCGTCAGCAGACTGTTGCTGAAATTGATGAAATCCTGAAAAAGTATTCTGAAGATGCTGGTGTTGAGGTTCACGTTTCGGGACATCCGTACATACGTACTGAAGTTACCAACCTTGTTAAACGAGAATTGCTGATTTTTACGCTGTTAGCCGCATTAGTCTGCATAATAATATTGTTTTTATTCTTCCGTTCCCCGAAAGTTATTTTTGCTTCGCTGATAGTGGTGGCATTGAGCCTAATATGGGTGTTCGGTTATATGGTACTGCTGGGTTATCAGGTAACGATTCTTACTTCGATGATTCCGCCGTTGCTGATAGTGATTGGCATCCCGAACATTATCTACGTGTTCAATAAGTACCACGCCGAATACAAACTGCACGGACAGAAGGTAAAGGCTTTGCATCGTACTATTTGCAAGATTGGTAATGCATCGTTCGTAACAAACCTCACAACGGCCTGCGGTTTCGCCACCTTCGTAGTCACTTCCAACACTCTTCTCATCGAGTTCGGTGTAGTGGCTTCGCTTGGCATAATGACTGTATTCTTGCTTTCGCTACTCATAATTCCAATATTCTTCAGTCTTTGTAAGCCGCCTTCAGAAAAGGCGACCAAACACATCGACAACAAGGTGATTACGACTGTCATAGCTAAGATTGAAGACATTGTATCGCACAAACGCAAAGTTGTTTATGCAGTGTTTATCACTGTGGTTATAGCAATGTTATGCGGAATCTTCTTTATCAACCGAGCTGGCTACATCCTCGACGATATTCCTGACGACAGCAAACTTAGTCAGGACACCCATTTCCTTGAGGACAAGTTCGGCGGCGTTTCCCCGATTGAAATAGTCGTTATTGCCAAGGATTCGCTTCGCAACGAACACGATTACATAGACCAGGTTGTATGCCTCGACTCCTTGCAGCAGCGGTTGAGAAAATATCCCGAGCTTTCGCGCTCGATGTCGATTGCCGATGCTGTTAAATTTTTGTATCAGGCATATACCAACGGCAAGAAATATGAGCTGCCACAAGACCCGGGTACATACTCGAACATAATGAAGCGTGTTCCGAATATGAATGACGCAGGACTGGCAAAGTCATTCATCGATAGCACCCGTACCGCTACACGAATAAGCATGAATATCCGTGATGTAGGTTGCGATCGCATTGAGGAGTTGCTGCCACTGTTAAGAAGTGAAATTGATTCTGTTTTCCCTGCCGAAAGGTACGAGACAATAGTGACTGGCAATTCGATAATGAACTTTACTAGCCAGACCTACCTTACAAAAAACCTTTTCATCAGTCTTGCACTTGCCATTGTGGTAATTGCACTGTTCTTGTTCATTATGTTCCGTTCGGTTAAGGTGACGCTGCTTTCTCTCATTCCAAACGTGATA
>CAJOEG010000133.1 GCA_905233405.1 uncultured Bacteroidales bacterium
CCAGTCATGTTGAGGAATGGATTGTTGAGTAAAAGATCTGCTTCTCCGCCAAACTGGTTTGCAATAACATTGCCTCTGATTATCACATAAAGCAAAGCACCGATGAAAGCAGGAATTGTAACCTTCACATAGTCGGAAAACTTTGGCTCGTAGAAGAAATACAACGAAAGCGGAATAAGGAAAACAAACGCCACCGTGGTTTCCTTCGACATTGAGCCAAGGAAAATGCAAGCAAAAATGGCAACCAACAGCATTATTCTCTTTATCAAATCTTTCTTTTCCAAGAACTTGATTGCACAATCCAATGCCAGCAGTCCAAAAATGAACGCCATAATTTCGTCTCGGCTCTTAATGTTGGCAACCACCTCGGTATGAAGAGGATGTGCAGCAAACAGCATTACTGTTAGAAATGGAATGCTCAGAAACCAGTAGCGCGGCTTATAGTGGCGGAAAAGTTTTTTCAGCACATGATACATCAGCAGTAGAAGCAGGCAGTAGTATATCACATTGAAGAAATGCCCGACGAATGGAGCAGCCACAATGTCGCCAGAAAAGTCGGGTGCTTCGGTCTTCTTGCCAAAAATTTCAAGCTCGATGGCGAACATAACCACCGAAAGAGGACGGTAACGACCACCGGCGACTTCGTCCATATCCTTGCCGAACATTCCAGCCATAGTATCGTAGCTCAAAATGTCCTTTATGCCCGCGAAACCTTGCTGCGTAAATTCGTTTTTCCAGATGGTAACGGTGTCATCGAGGGCATAGCCGTGTCCGATAAAGCCGAACACAACGATTATCACTTTAAGTATAATGTCGCGTTTACGAGCCAAGATACTGTCTTTCAACATCGTACCCATAGCAACTGGCTGTTTTTCCTTGCGCGGAGTATCTTTTTTCCTAATGGCATTCATCTGTCAAAAAATTCAAAACACAAAGAAAATGAAAATATGGCGAAATAGGAAAAAAAGTTTTGGGGAAGGAGAAATGAGATTTTTTGTAAAAAACTTTCTTGATAAAATTGCATATTTCATTTTATACCATTACTTTTGTCCCGAATAATGATTGGAAATCATGCAAACGACAATGGCAAATACCATAAAAGAAAAAAAAGGTCAAAGGATTGTAACAAAAAGCAATAGGTCTTCGGAGGATGAGTACATATCGTCCGAACAGTTTTTCAAACTTTTGCGAAAAGAGGTTAACCGCCATTATGGAAATCTATAAGGAGGTCGTTTTTAGATAACACGGAATCGCAAATGGAATGTAATTTTTCACACAGAAGGCGACAAATGTTTGTTGACAAGTTAATTCCTTGCAAGATGATAAAAGATTAGTTGATTGTCATTTCCAATAACGGACAGAACACGACCAATCACTATTTGCACTGTCGCGCCCCGAAAAAGAATGAGATTTTTACAGAATTAGCGTTGAATTGTTTATGTAGCGGAAGGCTTGAAGACGAAAAGACTAACAGGCTAAAAGGCTTGAAACCATGTAGCCATATTTTTTTCGGTAGTTCATTTTTGCAATTATAACTGTATCAGCGCAATGCATTGCAACACTACAGCTTTGTTTTAATTACTAGTGATGTAATAAAAATTACAAAACTTTTACATTACACGAAACCGTATGCTTCTAAATACGTATGCAAATAGCAATTTGTCAAACATCTTTCAACAAAAATCGAAAAAAAGGCTCACCATTCGGCGAGCCTTTATAATTTGGAGTTGAATTATCTATTAGATAATACCCTGAGCCATCATAGCCTTTGCAACTCTCATGAAACCAGCGATGTTAGCACCCTTTACGTAGTTGATCTTACCGCCTTTTTCCTTACCATATTCAACACACATGTCGAAGATGTCGTTCATGATCTTGTGCAACTTAGCGTCAACTTCTTCAGCAGTCCAGTTGATGTGACCTGCGTTCTGGCAGATTTCAAGACCTGAAGTAGCAACACCACCAGCGTTTACAGCCTTACCTGGTGCAAATGGAATACCCTTTGCCTGGAATGCTGCGATAGCACCTGGCTGGCAACCCATGTTGGAGATTTCAGCAACGTATTTAACGCCGTTCTTCATCAACATGTTAGCATCTTCTTCGCTCATTTCGTTCTGGAAAGCTGACGGGCATGCGATATCGCACTTTACTGACCATGATTTAGCCTTTGCAGTGAACTTAGCATCCTTCGGGAACTTAACTGCCATATCTTCTACCTTGTTGCGGTTCGAAGCACGCATTTCGAGCATATAGTCGATCATTTCCTTAGTGATACCGTTCTTGATTTCGCAAACGCCATCAGGACCAGAAATAGCAACAACCTTTGCGCCGAGTTCAACAGCCTTGGTTGCAGCACCCCAAGCTACGTTACCGAAACCTGAGAGAGCAATCTTCTTGCCTTCCATCTTGTCCTTGTTCTGCTTTACCATTCTTTCTACATAGTACATTGCGCCGAAACCTGTAGCTTCTGGACGGATCAAAGAACCACCCCAGCCATAGCTCTTACCTGTCAAAGCGCCTGTGCTGTGTTCGCGAGCCAATTTCTTGTATGCACCATAGAGGTAACCTATTTCACGGCCACCAACACCAACGTCACCAGCAGGTGAATCGAGGTCAGCACCGATGTTTCTCCAGAGTTCGTACATGAAAGCCTGGCAGAAACGCATGATTTCAGCGTCTGACTTTCCTGTTGGGTCGAAGTCTGCACCACCCTTTGCACCGCCTAATGGAAGGTTAGTCAAAGAGTTCTTGAATATCTGTTCGAAACCTAAGAATTTCAACATTGATTCGTTAACTGCCGGATGGAAACGGAGACCACCTTTGTATGGGCCTAATGCTGAGTTGAACTGCACGCGGTAACCGATGTTGTTCTGAACCCTCTTCTTGTCGTCAACCCAAGTAACTCTGAACTTAAAGATGCGGTCTGGTTCAACCAAACGTTCAACGATCTTTGCCTGTTCGAATTCAGGATGCTGGTTGTAAACGTCTTCGATGGTTTCCAATACTTCCTGTACTGCTTGCAAATACTCTTTTTCTCCCGGGTGTTTCTTCTTCAAACCCGACATGATACTTTGTACTTTCATAATATTTACCTTTAAAGTTTAAATTAATTTTTAAATTTTGTGACCCAAAATTAATGCTTTACTTTCACACCAAACCACAAAAACACGATTTTATATCATATTTTTATCAAATTTATATCAAAACAACTATTGATATTTATCAATTTTACTTATTTTTGCACCGCAAATGAAATTGAACGGATTTATTTACATATCAATTTAGATATTAAACGATTATACAATGAAAATATTCTCGCCAGATGACGAAAACAACAAAAAATTGGTCGATTTTTTGAAAAAATTGGGTCTAAACAGCTCCGAAATAAAAATCGTGACGAGCACCGAAATTGAGTTCAAAAAAGGAGAAAATGTGTGCAAACAAGGCTCATTCGCTTCATATATTATGATTTTGAAGGAAGGTTGGCTGAAATCGTACATCGAGAATATTCATTTTAAGAATACTGTATTCAAAATTACAAAGCCTTTTAGCATAATCGGGCTGTCGTGCCTCTACGGCGACAACCACTATCACTTTGGTTGTCAAGCAATAATGCCGTCAAAGGTCTGCTTGGTGGAACGCGCAGTATTCGACAATATAATTAGAGGTAACAATAAATTTGCCTCTGAAATCATAAAAATGTACTCAAATTCGCTGCAAAACCTATACGACCGCCTCAACAGCATATCGAACAAGCAGTCGCTCAGCAAGGTCTGCGATTCACTAATTTACCTGTCGGAAAAGATTTTCGAGAGCGAAATCATCTCCCCTATCATCACCCGCCGCGACATTGCCGAACTGTCGGGACTTGCCACAGAAAACATCGTACGCATACTCGCCGAACTGAAAACAGCAAATGCCATTTCGGTTGACAAGAAGGAAATCACAATATTGGACATGGATATGCTGAAGAGGTTCAGTTGCTTCGGATAAAGTAATGGCTACGCCGTTTCTATGCCTGCGGCGTTTATAAGTTTGAATGGCTACGCCGTTTCTGTGTTTCTATGCCTACGGCGTTTCAATGTTTCACGTTTAAGTGGCTACGCCGTTTCTGTGTTTCATGGGCGAATGCCCGTTTCTATGGCTACGCAGTTCTGCCACTTGTGGCACTATAGAGGTAGTCGCTACGCGAGAAATTGAACAAATTAAAACAAATCTGACAAATTTTATTGGCGCTCTGTGTAATTGCTCACTGCGTGTCGCGAGCTAAAGGTTTGGAATAGATTTGTTGAATTTCTGCCCTTCAGGGCAGAAAAAATCCGTTTCTGTGCATGGCACAAAAAAAAGGTCGCCCGAAAGCGACCTTTTCTATTTTTGATTGCATTGATTATTCAACTACAATCTGCTCAACGTAAACCTTGTCGCCGTTGATGATTCTTACGAAGTAAGCACCTGGACGGAGGTCGTGGTTGAAGTTCATTGTTTCACCGTTCATCACGTTGATGTCGCGAGTTTCAACAACTGCGCCACGAGCGTCGATAATCTGGTAGGTTGCATCACCTTCGATGTTGCTGAAGTCGATGCTGAACATACCGTTGTTCGGGTTCGGGTAGATTGACAACGAACCGGCTTCAATCATATCAGCAGAATTTACAAATGTGAATGTAACTGCAAGAGTGATGTCTGCCCTTACAGGGTCGAATGTGTAGGTGAATCCGCCCAACTGCTGCTCTGTAAGTTCTACAGTATTTCCACCTACAGTGAGAACATCAATCTGATAGCCAGTAGCAGGAGTGATTTCAAATTCCGGAGTTGCACCTTCTGTTACTACGATAGGATCAGAAACCAAAGCATCGTTATAATAAACGTTACCATTTTCACCTGCTTCAACAGTAATTGTGTATGTAGGTATTGCCTCGAATGAAGCGTGGATAGTATGGTTAGCTGTTACATTTGTGAATGTGTAGAAGAATACACCGTCACCTGCAACAACATTCTCGGTAACATCAGTTTCGCCTTCGGTTTCAGCATCAACTACTAAAGTAGCAATGCGGTAACCTTCTGCTGGAGTGATTGTGAATTCCTTGTTTTCACCTGCGGTTACGGTTACTTCGCCTTCGGGGTTGATAGTGCCGTTTTCACCAGCAGTTGCCGTGATTGTATAGGTTGTTACAGGTATTGCCTTGAATGTTACTGTGAGAGTGATGTCTGCCATTACAGGATCGAATGTGTAGGTTAATCCGCCCAACTGTTGCTCAGTAAGTTCTACTGTATTTCCACCTACTGTGAGAACATCAATCTCATAGCCTGTTTCAGGGGTTATTTCAAATTCTGGAGTTGCACCTTCAGTTACTACGATAGGAGCAGAAACCAAAGCATCGTTATAATAAACATTACCATGTTCACCTGCTTCAACAGTGATTGTGTAGGTAGGAATCTGCTCGAAGGTTGCATGGATAGTGTGGTTAGCTGTTACATTTTCGAATGTGTAGAAGAATAC
>CAJOEG010000134.1 GCA_905233405.1 uncultured Bacteroidales bacterium
AAAACGGATGGAACAGAACTGCATTCCAGTGCAATATCTTTCGGTAGCCGACGGTCAGTTGCACGACTACACCGGCGAAGCCGTTGCCGAAAATCCACTGTTGCGCCACCTCGTCTATAACCTCAGCGAATCGGCCTACGAGAAATACACGATTCCACCAGCGATATACATAAACCTGAAAGTCACGAAGAACATTGGCAAATGGCTTAGCATGTCGCTTTTTGTAAACAAACTGCTCGACTATACACCCGACTTCAGGCGCAACGATGTGCTTATCAGGCGTAATGCAACGCCTTATTTCGGTATGGAAATAAATATGAAAATTTAAACACATTAATATATGAAGAAACATGTAATTTTTCTAATGATTCTTGCGACAATCCTCGCATTCACATCCTGCAAGAAGGATAATGTAAACTTTGTTTTCCCGACAGGCAACATACGGATTATCCTTCCCGAAAATGCCAACATAACCGCACGGAACAACCAGACCGTAAAGTTCACCAACCGCACCACAAACGAAGTGAAAACCGTCAGTTACGGCGATGAAGTGGAACTCACAAAAGGTCTGTACGACTGCGACTATACCGCCGAAGTGGAATACATTGTCGATGGCGTAACCTGCAATGCAATGCTGAGCGGAAGCGTAAGCTCGGTGAACATTATCGACGAAACGGGCTTTCCCATTACCACCTACCTTATGGTTTCGTGCAACGACTTCATAATCGAAGAGATATTCTTCACGGGTACACTGCGACCATCGGGCACAACCTACAACGGCGACAGCTACATAAAATTGTACAACAATACCGACAAGGTGCTGTATGCCGATGGCGTTGCAATTCTGGAATCGGAGTTCACCTCGACTACAAAATACGACTACTCACCCGACATTCAGGCTACTACGATGACGGTAGAAGCCATTTATGTAATCCCCGGCAGTGGAACAGAGCATCCCGTGCAACCCGGTGAAAGCATTGTAATTTGTGATGTCGGCATCGACCACCGCGACGCAAATCCCAACTCGTTCGACCTTAGCCACGCCGACTTCGAGTGGTACGACGAATCTACATCGCCACAAAACCTCGACATTGACGGAGCAACCGTACCCAATATGGACAAATGGTACTGCTACACGGCAAGCTACTGGATTTTGCACAACCGCGGTTTCAGGTCGTACGCCATAGCAAGGATTCCAATCGCCAAGGAAGCCTACCTGCAAAGCTATTCGTACACCTACAACTACACGATGCACCTTGCCGCCGGTGACTTTGATATGCAGCGCACCGCCTACCAGATTCCCAACGAATGGATTATCGACGGCGTGAACTGTAGCGTAGAAGCAGAACGCAAATGGAACATCCTGCCGCCAAACATCGATGCAGGCTGGACTCACTGCGGAACAATCGACCACGACCAGACTCGCTATTTCAAGAGCGTTCGCCGCAAAATGCTGTCGCTAACATCCGACGGACGAAGAGTACTGAAGGACACCAACAATTCCACCGACGACTTCAACACCGAATGCGTGCCTTCGCTAATCGAGCAGCAAGGAACCGCCACCGATGCCAACGGCACACCAGCAAATGGGGTAACATACGATGGGATAACACCTATGAATTGATTTACGATTTTAGATTGACGATTTACGATTAGCTACGCTGAGCTGAAGGTTGAAACGGACGATGCGTGCATCGTCCCAAACATAGACGGCGAAGCCATAGAAACGCCGCAGGCATTGAACGGCGCAGCCCTCAACGAAGTTAAACGGCGTCAGCCATATAAACCTAGAAACAACCTACCCATGCGCACATTTTTAACCAGCATAATATGCAATTCTTAATCACAAATGAAAATTTTTCAAAAAATATCATATTTATTTGTGGATTGTGAAAAATGTATTATCTTCGTCCCGTTGACGATAAAATTAGTGACTTTGTCGTTAACTGTAGGCGACACGGGGAAGAGATATTATTCACATAACACTAGAAAGGAGTTTTTGTACAGCGTTTTGTACTTTGCAGGTGATGGGATTATGCAATGTGCGAAATTAAAACAGGTAACAATCCCTAAAACGATAAAAGAATAGACAATGAATAAAATTAAAATGCTACTGAAAGCACAAATACCCTTCGTAATGGTTATGGTAGCGGCCATTGGAGCAATGCTCGGCGCGGGGTGTGAAAAACAAAAAATTGAAAATCCGCAGGATGCATCACAAGTTGCACAGCAAAATCCACAGCAACAGCAGCAATCGGACACAAGATTATTGTCGCTCAATGGCTATCTTCATGGGGAATGGCATTGCGAAATAAATGACAGCACATCAATAGTTCTCAATATTGACACTACTTCTAATACTTTTTCTGCATTTTCGGAAAACTGGAATGAACATTCAGGACTTTTGATGGGAGATGGTAGTGTAGAACATTATTATATGAATGGCGACACATTATTTGTTACGCAGATTGATGATATGCAAATCTCTCAAAATGTAACTTTTCCTTGGTTGATACGGCGTATATCTCAAGAAACAATGGAAATGTTCTATTTGGGCTTTTTACCTCAAGGTGGAATTATTCATAAAGTGGATTATTTGTATAACCGTTAAATTTAGGAATTATGAGAAAATTTTTTTTGATAATAATAGCAATTTTGTCTGTATATGCAGGAAAGTCACAGATTTGTTATACATATAACAAGGATAAAAGTAAAAACCTGTTTGAATTAATTGATAATGTGAAAGTTGTTAGTGTAGAATCTTCATTAGATTTGCAGAAAGTACAAGAGATTAAAGCCTTTTTAAAGAAATATGGCAAAGAGTACAATGAGTTAAATGATAAGATGTACAAAGTAGGTCTAAGTAATGACAATAAAGATTTACTCTGTAAGATGATGAACAATGACTCATCTAAAGTTCATTTCTGTAATTTGTTGATGTATGAAGACTCTACTATACAGTGGACTTCAAATAGGTTGTTCGTAAAAATATTTCCATACACTAATTTATCTAAACTGCTCACAGATAACAATATACCATATTGTGGCATTAAACAATTTGGGTCTAATCCTAATGTATATATTGTGAGTCTTACAGGAACAGAGGATAAATCTATAGAATATGCTAATAAATTATTTGAAACAGGTGACGTTATCTATGCACAACCAATATTCTGGAAAGAAATAAAACCAAGCAGCAACCCATATTTTTCTTATCAGTGGGGGCTTAATAACACTGGTCAATATGCTGGAACTTCTGGTTTCGATATAAATGTTCAGAACGCTTGGAATATTTCAACAGGTACTAATATTAAAGTCGCGGTTATAGACGAAGGGGTCGATTTAACGCATCCTGATTTATATAATAATTTGTTACAAGGTTATGATGCGACGGATGCCGCTTTAGGTGGAAGTAATGGAAGTTGTAAAGGGAATGATGCACATGGAACTTGTTGCGCAGGAATTATTGCTGCTGAAGATAACAATATAGGTGTTGTTGGTGTTGCATACAATGCAAATGTAATTCCTATCAGGATTGCTTATGTTAATTCTGTTTATCCTCACAATTGGATAACATGTGAAGATTGGATTGTAGATGGTTTGAATATGGCATGGGATTATTATGGTGCAGATGTTTTGAGTAATTCATGGGGAGGTGGTTCCAATTCCAATGCTATAAATGACGAAATAGAGGCTGCGGTAGAAAATGGAAGAAACGGTAAAGGTTGCGTAGTTTCTTTTGCTTCTGGAAATTATAATCAAAATTCAGTTTTATATCCTGCATCATTACCACAAGTTATTGCGGTTGGAGCAATTAGCCCTTGCGGAGAACGGAAAAGTCCAACATCATGTGATACAGAAACAACATGGGGAAGTAATTATGGAACCGCTTTAAGCATAGTTGCACCTGGCGTTCTTATTCCTACTACAGATATTCAAGGTGCTGCAGGATATAATCCCAATATGACAATTCATACAGACAATAATGGGATATTAGTAAGTCAAGATTTTTCAAATACAGATTATACTATTTGGTTTAATGGGACTTCATCTGCTTGTCCTCATGTTTCTGGTGTAGCAGCATTGATTTTATCCGCAAATCCAAACCTAACAGGCCAGCAAGTCCGCGACATAATAGAGACTACTGCACAGAAAATCCGTAATGTAGATACAGACCCATTAAATGGATTGTATAGTTATGCTGTATCGTCTGACCACCCAAACGGTTCGTGGAACAATCAAGTGGGTTATGGTCTTGTAGATGCCTACGCGGCAGTACAGGCAGCAGTAAACTACAATACCGACCTATATGTCCGCGACTATGCAACTGACGACGGTACGGAGCCGAGCGTTACTGATATTATGTGGAATAGCCCCGATATATGGGTGGAAAACCTGTATGGCAATGTAATACAGAATCCTACTGGTGGCACGCCCTGCTATGTTTGTGTAGAAGTTCACAACAGAACCAACATTGCTTCGTCGGGAACAGAAACATTGTTGCTTAACTGGGCAAAGGCAGGTGTTGACTTGCAATGGAATCACAACTGGATTGGCACCAACTATTTTAACTGTGGCGGAACATACGTGGCAAAGGGTGGTGTAATAACCTCTGGCGAAACGATTCCTGCAATCCCTGCAAACGGTAGTACAGTAGTAAGGGTATTGTGGACACCGCCAATGCCGTCGAATTATTCAAACTGTACTGAATTTAACACAGACCCATGGCATTTCTGCCTTGCAGCGCGTGTTCACGACGGCAACACAATTCCAAACGAAAACTCGACAAACTACGGAATGGGCGCTTTCACCCTTAACAGCAACAATGTTGCGTGGAAGAACATTTCCATTATGAACAGTTCTGTAAACACTGCGGTCGTATCGGTATCAAAACCTGCAAATATGACAAGTTCGTTGAGCATAGAATATGTTGAACATCCAAACACTTATGGCGAAACATTGTCGCAGTTTGCAAGGGTAAATATGTATTTCGACACAAACCTTACAAGCGCATGGAATCTTGGCGGAAGCCATTTCAGCGGCGTAAAGGTGAACGGTACAGGCGAATTTATGGTTATAAACGATACGGCAGTATTAAGCGACATTATGCTTGACACTGGACTTGTATGCACAATGCTTACCGAAGTAAATTTCTTCTCGAACAAGACACCGAAGGACAATGTTTTCGAATTTGACATTATGCTTTATTCGGGAACGACATTTATCGGAGCAGAGCACTATGTTGCCATAAAGGACAAGAAGGGCGGAATAAAGGCGATTGCCCGCGACGATACCAAGTCGTTTGCTGGTGACGAAGTGACATTCTACGCCGAAACAAACAACAGTAATGTGTCGTACAAGTGGTACAGCCAGAACGGTGAAACGCTTGGAACGGGAACGGATTTGACCGTTTATCCGCGACAGAGCCAGTCGTACATACTTGAAGTAAAGTCCGATGACGAAGGTTTCATTGATATGGATACCGTATGCGTACAGATATGCCGCGGTGCAATAGTGGGATTGTCGCCAAATCCGACATCTGATATTTTGAACATAGAGTACAGGCTTGAAGAAAATATAAGCAGTGCTACTGTAAGTATTTCCAACGGTTTGGGTATAGTTATGCGTACAATACCAGTTTCGAATACACAGAACAGGAATACGGTACAGACTAATATCCAAGGTTTGACAAGCGGACGCTACAGTGTTGAACTCAAATTGCCTAACGGCGAAATTTTAGACGCTAAATCAATAATTGTACAATAATTAGTTTTTTATAAGATTATCCGCAATTATCTCTAAAATCAGAAATCATTTGTTCTGTTTTGGTGGTTGCGGATAATCGCTTTTGTAATAATTTTAGAATCGTTGAACTACTGAATTTTCCCAATGCGATTTTTTACTACAACCATATTCCTTCTCTTTTTTGCCATCGCCAATGCCGCCAACGACACCATTCCCATTGCAATAAGGATAAACGACGGCACGGAAAAATACGGTGATTTCATACCATTTGAAAAACCGTCCGTCAAGGTTTTAAAACGCAAATACTCGCTGACAAGCGTTTCGGTCGGTGCAACATTAAGAAACGAAAGCAGAGCCGTAATGCCTCAGCTCGGCAAAGGTGAGTTTTCTGGCAACTTCAACGCCAATACATTTATAACCCACAAGAAGGGTGCCACTTGGGGAAATGCCTCGTACACCAATGGCAAGATAACCGATGTGCAGTTCAACGAGACCCTTGTCTTGCGCGCGCTGAACGATGGAGCAGTGAAGCGGCGAGTCAAGGGCCTCGGGCATAACGGTGAGTATGTCGATGCGCATCATTGTTGTTGGGATGGTTGGTTACATTTTTTGCTAAAGCGAGTGCAAAATTACACAAAATTTTGTGTGGCAAGCGCATGATGTGAAAACCTTGTCACCGACCTCGACGCCACCATCGGAGCATCGCGCAGAATTGCTGGCAAATACATTGTCGGCCTCGACCTCAACGCTGGAAAGTACAAGCAAACCAACAGTCTTAGGTTTTTCAGCGAACTTGGCGTTCCGAATGTCGTGCATTTCACAGGACTTGGCACACAATACTACCGTTTCCAAGGAAGCAACTACAGCACCTACTACAAAGGCTATCGCGTGGGCGGTTCGCTCGGCATTGTCCCCGACGGAAGCAGATGGTACGGCAATATTGCATACAACTACTTCGCTTTCACCAAGATAATATCTTC
>CAJOEG010000135.1:0-4208 GCA_905233405.1 uncultured Bacteroidales bacterium
GCCAAAGAGCAAGGAAAACGCGAAATATACTTCGGTTTACGAAAGTATTGGTGACCAGGGACGTATTACTTTGATATTCAGAGCAGATACCTCGCTTGCCGATTCGGAGGATAAAAAGTACAGCCTTATGGATGCTGTGGATGCATTCGAGGAAAACTGGTACAAGTATGCTCCCGATTCGGTTGACGTGGATTTGCAATGCCATACCGACGAATCGGCTGTGTTCGATGCTCTCGACTTCCTGCGCGACAATGTCGCTATATTTCTTACCGACGACGATTACGACAGGATTGATTCGTTGCTGTCGATTGACGGTTATGTTGACACCTGTATGCAAAATGTTAAACGGATGCTGTCGTTCCCGATGTCGTCGGTGGCGGTGGAGGCGATAACAGCCGACCCGCTCAACTTGTTCTCGCCAGTGCTTCAACGGCTGTCTGTGCTTGATGTTTCGGGCAAGTATCAGGTTGCCGATGGATATTTGTTCGACGATGAGGGCAATGCTTTTGCATTTATGAGTTCGCCCTATGCTTCGTCCGACACCAAGGCCAATGCCGTCTTGTCCGAAGCTATTGACTCTGCGATTTCGGTAACTATGGCGCAGGTTGGCGATGTGCGTGTTTCGGCTGTAGGCGCTCCGATTATTGCTGTTACGAATGCAAGTCAGATAAAGCGCGACAGCATTTTCTCAATTTCAATAGCTATTTTCTTGATTATGGCCATATTGCTGTTTGCAATGGGACACTGGCGCAATATCCTGTGGCTTGGTTTTACCATTGTGGCTGGCTGGCTGTTTGCCTTGGCTGTAATTGCAATATTCAAGCCTGCAATTTCGATTATTGTAATCGGAATAGGCTCGGTACTGGTGGGAATTGCGGTGAACTATCCATTGCATTTCTTAGACCATATACGCGACCATACCGACCGCCGTTCGGCTTTGAAGGATATGATTGATCCGCTGGTCACTGGCAACATAACCACGGTTAGTGCTTTTGCTTGCCTTGTGTTTGTAAGGGCGGAGGCTATGCGCGACCTTGGACTTTTCGGCGCCTTGATGCTTGTGGGCACGATTTTGTTTGTGATGGTTTTCCTGCCCTTGTTTGCAAAGCCGGGCAGAAGAAGAAAGGTTACTGTAGCGCAGGAACAGCCTGTAGAAAAGAATACAAATGGTCGATGGAGAAAAATTTCAGCCTACGCCTTGATACCGGTTTTGCTGATAACCATATTGTTAGGCTATTACAGCACAAATACCGAATTTGATTCCAACCTGCACAACATAAACTATATGACCGAACAGCAGAAGGAGGACTTGAAGTTGCTGTCTGGTTCGCTTGGCGATGAGGCTAAGGAGTCGCTTCTGTATGTTGTCACCGAGGGCAAGACTGTCGATGAGGCAGTTGCCGCTGGCGAAAAATTGCTCGGCGATACCGTTGTAATGGCTGGTCGTTATTTGAATGGCGGTCTGGTAGGATTGCTGCCGTCGGTCGAACGTCAAGGCAAGTCTCTTGAAAGATGGAAACAATTCCGTGAAACACATTCGGGACTTTCTGCCGAACTTGAAAAATCAGCCGCCAAGTATGGTTTTGTTGCTGGGGCATTCGGTGCGTTTGTAAAGCATCTCGATGCCGAATATTCGACTATGCCCATTGCGGAAATGGATGTACTTGTAGATTTGTGCAGCAACTATATGGTCAAGACCGATAGCACGGTTAACATTATAAATATCGCACATATTCCCAATGCTATTGCCGACAGCGTAAAGCACGATTTCAGGGAAAAATATCCGCAGGACGGAAATGTCTTCGCCTTCGATAGCAAGGATGTAGGTTCAAACCTTGTGTCGGCCTTGAGTGACGACTTCAACTACATATTGTACGTGTGCAGTTTTGTTGTGTTCTTCTTCTTGTGGCTTTCGTTCGGAAGGCTCGAACTGGCATTGCTTTCGTTCCTGCCGCTTACTGTCGGCTGGCTGTGGATACTTGGCCTGATGGACATTGCCGCTGTGAAGTTCAACATTATCAACATTATACTTGCGACATTCATATTCGGTCAGGGCGACGACTACACCATTTTCATTACCGAAGGTCTGATGTATGAATACGCATACGGACGCAAGCGTTTGCGCAGTTATCAGCGGAGCGTAGTCATTTCGGCGGCATTGATGTTCGTTGGCATCGGCGTACTGATATTTGCAAAGCATCCTGCAATGCGTTCGCTTGCCGAAGTGGCAATAATAGGTATGGCATCGGTAATATTGATGGCTTGCTATTTGCCGCCGGTGATTTTCAGGTGGATTACTTATAAGCACGGCAAACTAAGACAAGTGCCTGTTACCTTGAAACGCTTGTTTTATACATTTATTTCATTATTGGTATTTTTCGTCTCCGCCTTTGTGATTATTACACCTTATACATTGATATACAGGTTGATAGGTCGCAATACCGAAAAGAAACGCTTGCATTACCACGATATTATACGCAGGTTCAACAGTTTTGCAATCCATTATCTGCCGGGAGTGAAATACACCATAGAGAATCCGCAGAACGAGACATTTGACAAGCCTGCTGTGATTATTGCAAACCACCAGTCGCATCTCGATTTGGTGTGCCTGCTTATGCTGTCGCCTAAGATTGTGGTGCTCACAAACGACTGGGTGTGGAAAGACCCGTTTTACGGCTTGATTATCAGGTATGCAGAGTTTTATCCCGTAAGCAATGGCTTCGACGAGAATCTTCCGAAACTCAAGAATCTGGTGGAACGTGGATATTCGATAGTGGTATTCCCCGAAGGCACACGTACTCCCGACGGTAAGATTGGGCGATTCCGCAACGGAGCATTCTTGCTTGCTCAGCAGCTTGGAATTGACATATTGCCATTGTTTATACACGGGGCTTACGAAGTTATGCCAAAGGACGACATAGTATTGCGTGAAGGTGCGATTACTTTGGAAATTTGTCCGCGCATTGGTGTGGATAAGTTTGCCGGCAAGGAAGCCCGTGCTGTTGCATCGGAAATGCGTGCTTATTATCAGCAGCATTTTACCGAGATGTGCGCCCGTATCGAAGACGAGCAGTTCTATGTTCCACTTGTGAAGTACCAGTATATGTACAAGGGTCGCGACATTGAAATGCGTTGCCGTCGTGCCTTGAAGCAATGGCAGGCCGACAAGACGTACAATGCCGTTGGACAAGGCGAAATACCTTTGTTGCTGGCTTTGTCGCATAAGGATAAGGAGTATTTTTACGAGTTCGAAAACGAGGACGATTACCTTGTTGCACAAAATTGCACAGCGTTACCGTCCAACTTGCATTATTCGTTGAAAGGAGAAAGCAGATGACACGTCGTTGCATAATAATCGGAAGCGGGCTTGGTGCCTTGTCGGCTGGTGCGGTGCTGGCGAAAAACGGCTTCGATGTAACCATATTCGAACAAGCAAAGCAGATTGGCGGTTGTTTGCAGTGTTTCTGGCGCAATGGCGTTAAGTTTGAGACTGGAATGCATTTCGTTGGTAGTCTAGACGACGGCGAGGTGCTTTCCAACTATTTCAACTTCCTTGGAATCAAGGACAAGATTGAAGTTTCGCGGATGGATACCAGCGCCTACAATACCATTTCGCTTGATGGTGAACGCTTTTCCATTGCAAATGGGCACGAGCAAATGATTGAAAGTCTGGCGCAACGCTTTCCCAACGAAAAGGACAATCTCCGCCGTTTCTGGCAACTTGTGGATACGGTTGCTCAGGAGTCGCCATACTACGACCTAAGCCGTATCGACAGAAATCCGCAGCTCGACTTACGTCTTTTTACCACAAGCATCAACGAGGTAGTCGACGAGGTGATAACAGACCCGACTTTGCGCAATGTGCTGGTGGGCGATATGTCGCTTTATGCTGCGCAACGCGACCGCACACCGTTTTCTACATACGCCTTTGTGTCGAATTTCTACAACCGAAGCGCTTTTAGGATTGTGGGCGGTAGCGACAACATAGCAAAGGCTCTTGCCGAAGTGATAAAGTCGAACGGAGGCAAGATTTATACCGGTTGTCGTGTCGTAAGGGCGCTTTGCGACAATGGTTCGGTGGCTCGCGTGGAATTGGAAAACGGAGAGTCGTTCGAGGGCGACGTATTTATTTCCGACGTGCATCCGATGCAGTTGAGCGGGATGTTTACAGGAAAGGAGTTGCGTCCGTCGTTCTATTCGCGTATAGA
>CAJOEG010000135.1:4245-8953 GCA_905233405.1 uncultured Bacteroidales bacterium
AAGTTCAATACGGAAGTACCGTATATGAATACCAATTTCTACGGCTACTCATGCAAGTCGCCGTGGGATATGGAAAACTACGATGACACAACTTGGCCACGTGGTTATTTGTATATGCACCATTGCCATGAGAAAGAGCAGAAGTATGCTCGCAGTGGTGTAATCTTGGCCTATATGCTTGCCGACGAACTGTCTGAATGGTCGCAGACCAAGGTAGGAAACCGAGGAGAATCGTACGAGGAGTTTAAGCGTGCAAAGGCAGAAAAACTGCTTGCTGCCGTCGAAAGGGATTTTCCTGGGATTAGGTCGCAAATAGAAGAATATTACACGGCAACACCGCTTACTTACCGCGACTACACCTTGTCGCCTGGCGGTTCAATGTATGGTATGGCAAAGGACTTGACTTTGGGCTTGGCTGGCCGCGTGTCGTACAAGACTAAGTTGCCGAATTTCTATTTGGTGGGACAGAACATAAACGCACACGGAATACTTGGCGTACTGGTCGGAACTTTGAACGTTTGCTCGGCTCTGCTTGGCGAGGATGTAATTAAGAAACAGATGCTTGAGGCGAATGCTTTCGTTAAACCTGTCAAGCAAAAGTCGGTGCTGATTATCGGTGGAGGTCTTGGCGGTCTTGTTACCGGTGCCTTGCTTGCCAAGGAGAACTACAAGGTGACAGTTCTGGAGAAGAATGCCATAATAGGAGGCGGTTTGCAGACAATCAGGCGCAAAGGAGTGGATTTTGCAACTGGAATGCATATTTTCGGCGGATTCAACAAGGATGGCAATCTTTACAAAATCTTCGATTACCTTGGCATTGCCGACAAGCTAAAATTACAGCCCACCGACGAAAATGCCTGCGACATTGTTACAATTGCCGGCGACAATGCTACATATTATCTTCCAAAGGGCAAGGAAAACCTTGTGAATTACCTTTCAGGAATCTTCCCCGACGAAGCCGAAAACATTAGGCAGTACATCGACAAACTGTTTGAACTTTCGCAGGAGGAAGACCTTTTCTATATTCGCGAAAGGTCGATGGAACCGAATTTTACATCTTTGAGCGAAGATTTCAAAAATCCATATAACCAACTAATTGACAAATACATACACAATCCAAAGTTAAAAAGAGTGCTTTGTTACCTGAAACCGCTTTTCGGTGGCGAGGAAGATACTACTCCGGCATTCTTCAATGCTCTGCTAAGTGTACTGCACATTGGTGGCACTTTCCAGTTTGTTGGTAGCGGTCTGCAGATGGTCGATATGCTGAAAAAAATCATAGAGGAGGCTGGTGGTTCGGTTGTTTCAAGCGAGGAAGTTACAAAAATTGAGGTCGAAGACCACGCGGTTACAAGGGTTATCACAAAGAATGGCAATTCCTACATAGCCGACAGTTATATTTCCGATGTCCACCCCGATGTGCTGATGAAAATCATCAGTGGCGACGCATTCCCTGCTGCTTTCCGTAAACGATTGAAACTGATTCCCGAATCGACTTCAAGCTTCAAGGTTTACATTAAGTTCAAGAAAAATGCCTTCCCATTCCTAAACCACGCTAACTATTACTACAACAGTAGCATAGAATATCCGAATGGCATAATGTATGTTACTCCGCCAGTCGAAAACCAAGGCGAATTTGCCGAGACTATGGCAATAATCAGTCTTATGGACTTCAGCGAGGTAAAGAGATGGGAGAATACACAAACTGGTCATCGTGGCGAGGAATACGAGCAGTGGAAGAGAGAAACCACAGAAAAGGTATTCGATGTGATGGAGAAAATATATCCTGATTTCCGCGACTGCATCAATTTCTCATTTGCATCGTCACCGCTTACAATCCGCGATTTTCTCGGAAATAAGGAAGGCTCGATATATGGTTTCCAGAAGGATAGCCGCAATCTGATGCTTTCGCAGATGGCGGTCGCTACAAAGGTAAAGAATTTGTTCCTGACGGGACAGAACGTGAACATTCACGGATTCTGCGGAGTGTCGCTTACTGCAATCGAGACTGCCGAGGCTCTTGTCGGGCACAATGAGATAGTAAAAAAAATCAACGAGCATTGCTCTATAAAAAATAACATATAAATTTGTAATTTTAAGAAAACGATATCATAATGGATAAAGTAAAACTGAAACTGATTTACCCGAAATGGAATAAGCTGCCCGGACAGACAACCTTCAACCTGCCGCCTCACGGACCGGTGGCATTTGCCGCAACTTTGCCCGAATATGTTGACATTTCGTTTACAGACGAAAATGTTGAGGCAATTGACTTCGACGAGGAATGCGACCTTGTGGCACTATCGATGATGCTAACAACGCAGGTAAAGCGCGGATGGGCTATTGCCGACGAATATCACAAGCGTGGCAAGAAGGTCATCGCTGGTGGTATTTCCACAATGCTTCACGCAGAGGAAATGGTAAACCATGTTGACAGCGTATTCCTTGGCGAATCGGAAGGTCGTTCCGAGCAGGTTATTATCGACTGGAAGAACGGCTGCCTGAAAAAGATTTACAACTATATGGGCAACCAGCCGCCAATCGAATCGGTAGGTCCTTGCCGCCGCGACCTTTACAAGCGCGAACTGTACAACCACAAGGGCGTGCAGATGGTAGACCTGTTCCACGCTTCGCGCGGATGCCGTTTCAGTTGCTATCCCTGTGCTGTGTCGTATCTTGGTGGTCGTAAGTTCCGTCCGCGTCCTGTTGACAAGGTGGTTGAAGATATGGCTAGCATTGACAACAACCGCCTGTTTATCGTCGATAACTCGCTGGCTCAGGACAAGCAGTGGGAAATGGAACTTTTCAAGGCCATAGCACCGCTGAAGAAAAAATGGATTAGCCATACCATCGAGGACGACCCCGAAGTGCTAGACCTTGCAGCAAAGGCCGGTGCGTGGTATGTATATCAAGCAGTTTACGATACTTCAGAATATATCAAGGAGCGCGTAAAGAGATACCACGACTATGGAATCGGTGTTGAAGGTACAATCCTGCTCGGTCTTGATAACCAGACTGTTGACGATTGCAAACGACTGATTGACTTCCTTGGTGAAATCGACTTGGACTTGGCAGAATTTACAGTAATGACGCCATTCCCGCACACAAAGGCCTACGACGACCTGTTGCGTCAGGGACGTATTTTCGATTTCGACTGGAACCACTACAATGCCGGTCAGGTTGTTTTCCAGCCCAAACTGATGACCCCCGAGCAGTTGCAGGACGTTTACGATTACGCTTGGAAGAGTTTCTATGCAGCCGAAACCCAGGAATCGAAGATGTTCAGGCTGTTCTGCAACGTTGCGCTCCGCGAGATGGAAGAAGGTACTTACCGTCCGCGTAACAGGAAGTTGGCAAACAAGTCGTTCGGTCGCGATGTCGATAGAAGCAAGAGAAATGTAAACCTTAGACCCGAATAATTTTCACTCTTAAATTAGCAGAAATGAAAGTTTCAGAAGAATATTACGACGAAATCTTCCAGTTCAAGGGACAATGGGATATGCCGTCGTCGTGCGGACTGAAAATAAGGAATGTAAACGGCAAGACATACGTGATTGTGACCGAGTTGTATCAGGATAATCCCGGCACTTCGGTAACCTACGCAGGAAGGTCGCTTGCCGAGCAGATTTGCGAGCAGAAATCGCTTGACCTCAACAAAATAGTATATCTGGAATGTAACCCGAATACAAACTCAAAATTGTCGTTCTACGACGAGGAGTATTTTCAGGTGGACTTCAATGCCGACAGGCAGAATATGTATCGTCAACTGACGAAAGATGAAATAATGAAAATTTTAGGTAGATAATGCTGAAGAAACTGTCGTTTTTTATCCTTTTGCTTTGGGCTGTCGGAACTATTTCCGCACAGGAGAAGGGAGTTTATTTGTGGCAGGACACTGGCGCAAAGAATTGGAAACAAACGATTTTGACACCATATCTATCTGAAAACAACAACACTGGCACTGCAATAATCGTTTGTCCGGGAGGAAGTTATTTCTGGCTTGATATGGAAACCGAAGGCGATGGCGTTGCAAAATGGTTGCAATCGAATGGAATTTCTGCATTTGTGTTAAAATACCGAGTTGCAGGTTTTTCTGCATTTTTCTGGAATCACCGTAGCAAAAAACACGGCAACCAGTACCCCGACATGCTCAACGATGCACAGCAAGCAATAAAATGGGTTCGCAATCACGCAAAAGAGTATCATATCGACCCAAACAAGGTTGGCATAATGGGATTTTCGGCTGGCGGACATTTGTCGATGTCAACAATATGCTACAGCAGCAAGGACGAACGGCCATCGTTTGCAGCACCGATTTATCCAGTTGTCACAATGAACCCGCCGTATGTCCACAAGCGCTCACGCCGAGCATTGCTGAGCGAACGCAGGCAAAACGACCAAGTTATGCGCGACTCGCTTTCGCTCGAATTGCATGTGCCTGCCGACTGTCCGCCTGTGTTCTTGGTTAACTGCGTTGACGACCCGATTGTAGAATATCACAACTCGATGCTGCTCGATTCGGCACTTACAGCAAAAAACATCAAGCACAAATACATACAATACAAGACTGGTGGTCACGGATTTGGAGCTAGCGATGAAAAAGGCACGGAAGAATCAAGAGCGTGGAGAAATGAGTTTTTGAAATGGCTCAAGGAAAACCTAAAATAACAAATAGGAATATGAACACCAACGATATAGAATACAAATC
>CAJOEG010000136.1 GCA_905233405.1 uncultured Bacteroidales bacterium
ATGGAGCGAAGCCAAGATTGCTCCAGGCAACATAAACACAACCGCCGAAGAAGGTGCCGCCTGCCTCAACCGCAAGTCGAACAACCTGTATTTCACGCGTTGCACCTACGACAAGGACAACGACAAGGGCTGTCGCATCTATATGGCTAAGAAAGTCGGCAACAACTGGATGAACGCACAGGAAGTAACAATCAAGGGCATTCCCGACAGCGTTTCCATCGGGCATCCTGCCATCAGCGACGACGAACTTACGCTTTACTTTGTCGCCGACTCACTACTTGGCGGACTTGGCGGAAAAGACATTTACTGCGTCACCCGACAGCGCAAGAACCAGCCTTTCAATCCTCCACAAAACCTTGGCAGTTACATAAATACAGAAGAAGACGAAGTCCACCCCTACATCCGTAGCAACGGCGACCTGTATTTTGCTTCAGACGGACATCCCGGAATGGGCGGATTCGACATCTACCTTGCAAAGCACGTCAAAAATTCCGAATACATTATTATTAATATGGGATTCCCTATCAACACCTCGCTCGACGATTTCGGAATCGTGTTCACCGGTATGCGCGAAGAAGGCTTTTTGTCATCGAGACGCAGAGGCGGAGTTGGAAAAACCGACCTATATCATTTTATATTGCCCGAACTTTCATTCACTGTAACCGGCACAATATGGGACAAGGAAGCAAACAAGCCCGTCCCAAATGTTGACATCCAGATAATGAATGACGAATATATCCTTATGGATACGCAAACCTCTGATGAGAACGGCAAGTACGAACTCGAACTAAAACCTGAAAACAATTACATAATATACTATAAAGCAAATGGTTACAAACTAGAAAAAGCAAACGTTGAAACCAAAGGCCTAACCGAAACAAAGAACTTTGTAAGGGATATATTTATGGTGAAATAAAGAATTCTGGTTTCAAAGTTTCTGAGTTTCTATGTTTCTGGGTTGACAACAAGATGCAACAATAAAAGTTTCTAGGTTTGTTAGTTTCTGTTCCAAGTTGACAACAAGATGTTAATTATGAATCGATTGACAAACGATAAACGTTGAACCTTGAACAAGAAACATTGAACGGGCGTAGCCCATAGAAACTAAAAAACTCTAATCGAAACTTTTTCCAATAGTTTGCTGTTGATTGAAAAAAAAAATGTATATTTGGGCACTTTTTTAAAATGGATATTTTATATATATGAAACGACTGTTGACGATAGCAATAATGGTTTTCTCGGTGCTATTCTTGCAAGCACAGAAAGCTTTGATTGACAAGGGAAACGAATATTTCAATCAATACTCATACGACCTGGCGAAGGACTATTACGAAAAGGCTCTGCCTAGTATCTCCGCAAAGGAAGACCTTGCGAAAGTTAACTATCAGTTGGGTTTCTGCTACAAGCAACTTGGCAACACCGACAAGTCGGAAATGTACTTCAGAGTGGCTGTGAAGAACTACGTGAGGGGCGTAATCAAGCCCGACGTACTTCTTTTCTACGCCGACGCTCTCAGAATGAACGGAAAGTACGAGGACGCAATCGACTACTACAAGCAATATCTGAAATATGCTCCTCAGGATCACCGTGCTAAGAGTGGTATGGAGTCGTGCAAGATAGTCCCGACCTGGATTAGCCGCCCAACCAGATACAAGGTTACCAATGTGTCAAAATTCAACACCCCACAGGCCGACTTCTCGATAGTCTGGGCATCGAAAGACTACCGCACGGTCTATTTCACTTCGTCACGCGAAGGTTCGCAAGGTAGCCGCGACAACTACAAATCGGGTCAGAAATTTACAGATATTTTCGAGGTAACCCAGGACAGAAAAGGCACTTGGTCGTCGTAAATACAGAAGACGACGAAGGCGCATCAACCGTTTCGCTCAAGGGAACAGATATGTATTTCACACGTTGTAAGGCTGGAAAGAAAGTTGACGAACCCTGCAAGATATACCTATGCTCAAAGAAAGGAAACGCTTGGGGACAGCCTATTCTTCTCGAAATACCAGGATTCGAGGCTGCCGAAGTTGGTTATCCTGCATTGACACCAGATGACAAAACCTTGTATTTCAGCGCAGAAGTTGAAGGAGGATACGGCGGACAGGACATCTATATGGCTCAGCGTGTCGGAACTTCCAACAAGTTCACAAAGCCGATTAACCTTGGTCCGAAAATCAACACCCTCGGCGATGAAGTATTCCCGACAGTCCGCGAAAACGGCGACCTATATTTCGCTTCCGACGGACATCAAGGTATGGGTGGTCTCGACATCTATAAGGCAGTAAAGAAAGGCAAGGATTTCACAGGCGTTGAAAACATGAAATACCCGATAAACTCTTCATTCGATGATTTCGGAATCATTTTCAACGGCAAGGAAGAATCTGGCTACTTCTCGTCAAACCGCAAGGGAGGAAAGGGTAGCGACGATATTTATTCCTTCGTTCTTCCACCACTTGTAATTACAATGAACGGTGCAATTTACGACACCACAAATATCGACAGGAAGATTCCGCTTAAGGAAGCAAAAATTACCGTTCTTGCCGATGGTGCAGTCGTAAAGGAACTTACTTCCAACGAGAAGGGTCAATTCACAATGCAACTCCAGAAAGATAAGGTATATGAAGTAAAGGGTGAAGTTTCAAAGGATTACTTCTCTAATTCGATACGATTCTCAACAGCAAAGGTAGAATACGATACCGTTTTCAATGCAATACTTAACCTCGGCAGAATACCGCGTGTAATCGAATTGCCGAACATTGAATATGCATACGACAAGGCAGACTTGAAGCCGGAATCAACGGTTTCGCTTGACGGATTGGTAAAGACTTTGAACGACAACCCGAACATCACAATCGAAATGCGTGCTCATACCGACTTCCGTGGCAATGACGACTACAATATGACACTTTCGTTGGCAAGAGCAAAATCATGTGTCGACTACCTTATTTCAAAGGGAATAAAGCCAGACAGACTTACAGCAAAAGGCTTCGGCGAAACCGAACCAAAGACCGTAACCGCACAGATGGCAAAGCAGTACACCTTCTTAAAGGTTGGCGATGTTCTGAATGAAGAATATATAAACAAGATTACCGATTTTGGAAAGAAGGAAATATGCCACCAGCTCAACCGTCGTACCGAATTCAGCGTTGTTTCAACCGACTACGGCGTAGAGGAAGAGATGAAGAAAGCGGCAGAAGAGGAAGCCGCAAAGAAAGGCAATGCTGTAATCCAACATTCCGACAGCGACGATTTCTAAAATCACAACCTAAACAATAAACAATTTGTTTAGGTAAACAACAATTATAATATGTTGTTTCTGCTTGTATTGTACATAGAGCATTGAGGCAAACGACCTTGAATAATGGATTTATATGAACGCAGAAAACCAGAATATAGAATATAAGGAGTCGTGGCGTGACGAATATATTAAGTGGATTTGTGGATTCGCCAATGCGCAGGGCGGTACGCTTTACATAGGAATTGATGACGACGGGAATGTGTGCGGAGTACCTAAAGCGGAAAAACTTATGGAAGACATTCCGAACTAAATGCGAGATACTCTTGGAATAGTCGTGGATGTGGACTTGATAAGCAAAGAAGGAAAGGATATTGTTCGTATTACTGTTCCTGCAAATAATTATCCTGTAAACTACAAAGGCGAATATCATTACCGTAGCGGAAGTACAAAACAACTTTTACAAGGTCCCGCCCTTACCAATTTCCTATTGAAAAAAACGGGGAAAACTTGGGATTCTGTTCCTATTGAAAATGTTGCAGAAGAAGACCTTGACAAGGAAAGTTTCGATATCTTTAAGAGGGAGGCAATACGTAGTGGTCGTATGAGCGAAGAGGATTTGAGGCTCTCTCGCAAACAACTTTTGGAAAATCTCAATCTATACGATGACGGCAAATTGAAGCGTGCGGCAATACTTTTGTTCCATAGAAATCCAGAAAAGTGGATTACTGGTTCATGGGTTAAGATTGGTTATTTTCTAAACGATGCCGATATACGCTATCAGGACGAAATTCATGGTTCGCTTATGATGCAGGCCGAGCGTACAATTGATTTGCTGTACACCAAATATTTGATTGCAGAAATTTCATACGACAACATAACACGTATTGAGCATTACCCATTTCCAAAGGACGCAGTACGCGAGGCTATATTCAACGCTCTTATCCATCAGGATTTTGCTGCGGGCATTCCCGTCCAGATAAGCGTTTACAGCGACAAACTATATATAGGTAACGATTGTGTTTTCCCTGAAACTTGGACGGCCGACACCTTAAAACAGAAACACAAGTCGTTGCCTCACAATCCTGACATTGCAAATACTTTCTTTAGGGCAGGATTCATAGAAAGTTGGGGGCGTGGCATAGAAAAAATCTGTACTCTTTGTAAAAACTACGGCATACCGGAACCGGAATACATTGTACATCCTGGCGACATTATGCTTATGTTCCGAGCAAATGCAATTAATAAACTTCCAGAAGAACAGACTGAAACTACACAGAAAACTACACAGAAAACTACACAGAAAACTACACAGAAAACTACACAGAAAACTACACAGAAAATCATTGCTCTGATAAAAGAGAACCCAGAAATATCCATATCGGAATTGGCAAAAAAATGTGAGTTGTCACGCGATGGAATAAATTACAATATTAAGTTATTAAAGGAGTCTGGATTTATTCGTCGTGTAGGGCCCGACAAGGGTGGATGCTGGGAAGTTGTGCTTGCAAGTACCACAAATAATGTTTTGGGAGAACAGGCTGTGACTACACAGAAAACTACACAGAAAATTGTTGCTCTGATAAAAAAGAATCCGAAAATATCCATATCGGAATTGGCAAAGGAATGTGAATTGTCACGCGATGGAATAAATTACAATATTAAACTATTAAAGGAATCTGGGTGTATTCGCCGTGTTGGTCCTGACAAAGGAGGATGCTGGGAAGTTATTAAGCAAAACTGAGCAAAGTAATATATGATAGGGAATGATAAGGTAAATAAAAAGGCATTAATGATTTTTTGCAAAAAGAAAATCCTTTTTCTTATCTTATTATCAATAAGATGTTTCTTAAATTCCGACCTTTGCTTCGCCCAGCAATACCCGTTTCAAGATACAACCCTTGACATTGAAACCCGCGTCAACGACCTTATCGGACGGCTTAGCATTGACGAAAAACTTTCGCTTCTTGAACATCAAAATCCAGCAATCCCGCGCCTCGGATTGAAACCCTACAGTTGGTGGAATGAAGCCTTGCACGGTGTTGGTCGCAACGGAACAGCAACTGTATGGCCAATGCCGATAGCGTTAGCGGCATCGTTCGACAGCAAAATGGTTGAAAATATATTCTCGCAGGTAGCCGCAGAAGCCTACAAAAAATACAACGAATCACAAGCACAAGGTAACTACGGCGATTATGCAGGACTTACATTTTTCACGCCAAACATCAACATTTTCCGCGACCCACGCTGGGGACGTGGTATGGAAACATACGGTGAAGACCCTTACCTAACGGCAAAAATGGGTGCTGCCTGCGTCGGCGGACTTCAGCACGGAAGCAACGATAGTTCACTTACTGCCGCAGCCTGCCTAAAACATTTTGCAGTACATAGCGGTCCCGAAGGCATTCGCCACCAGTTTGATGCAAACATCTCGCAACGTGACCTCTGGACAACCTACCTTCCTGCGTTTGAATACATTATCAGCAAAAGCGATGTCAAGCAGGTAATGTGCGGCTACAATCGTCTGAACGGAACGCCCTGCTGCACCAACCGCGAACTTCTGGTCGATATTCTGCGCAACCAATGGAAATACGATGGCATTGTAGTTACCGACTGCTGGGCGTTGAACGACTGTTGGGAACGCGATACAGTGATTCCTCGCCACAAAACCCACGTCACAGCAGCACTCGCTGCTTCCGATGCCTTTGGTAGCGAAGTTGACCTTGAATGCGGAAGCGGACTGCAGGCACTGAAAACTGCCGTCGATTCGGGATATATTCCCGAAAGCAAGATTGACGAACATCTGCGGAGAGTTTTGTCGCTGCGAATGGAACTCACAGAATCAAATCCAGATTTCAATTATTTACCACAAATCACACCCCACGATGCAGCAGTAGAAACATTCGTCTTGCTAAAAAATGATGGTATTTTACCAATTGACGGAAAACGGATTTTCCTCGCAGGACCTAATGCCAACGATACTCTTATGCCTCTCGGCAACTATAACGGCACACCGCTTCACACCTCAACAATTTCGGAAGGGCTGAGCCAACGTTTTGCTATATCCCAAAATGCCACCGATGCCGACATAATTATATATGCAGGCGGACTAAATCCTCAACTCGAAGGCGAGGAACTGCCTGCTCGATAAAGAGGAACAAAGAGATATTTTCTTAAGTAGCCTTAATAGATGTTGTATTTCTTGCTAGTTAGAAAGAAAAGCACTAACTTTGCAGAAAGAATTATATTATAAAGAAAAGAT
>CAJOEG010000137.1:0-5167 GCA_905233405.1 uncultured Bacteroidales bacterium
CGGTGGCGGCGGGCGCGAATATCTTCATTGTCGTTTATAAGGAGCGTTGTCTTCAAGTAGGGGTGCGCGTCGATTGCCGCTTTAAAAGCCTGTTGCAACCGCACCACGTCAACACTTTTGCCCAGGCGATACAAGTTGGGAATATTGTAAATCGTACTGTTCGGATTGGCAACGCTCTCAACAAAAATTCCGTTTTGCGTTTGCGTCAACGGGTAATCCAGTTGCAATTCGTGCGTTTGTATTTCTTCTGCACCCGACAAAAATTTTTCAAGCTTTTCGACGGTCTCATTTTCCTTGATGTCGCTGATTTTGGTATTCCACAACATCGCCGTCGTGTAATTATTCTTGGAATACGAGAAGCGTCTTTTAATTGTAGGAATGAAAGCTTTATGGATGATAAGTGCAGTCAGATTTTGCAAGATTTTTACTATAATATTATGCCGTCATTTAAGACGAAACATTTTTCTACAGTTGAAGATGCAATAAATGACTTGCCTAAATTATTTCCGTCTGAAGAAATTATCAAATTTGATGGTAAGAAATATTCTCATTATCCCATAGATGGGGGTGGGTACTTAAATCATATTCCTCGTTTTCATAGTAAAAGAGATATAAAAGTATTCAGAATGTTAGCAGAAGATATAGAATTAGGAAAATTTGAATATGTGAGTACTGAAAAGTTAAAGAATTTATATACAGAAATTACAGGTAAGAAAAGCAATGTTCATAAATATTATGTTCTACGCAAAAATGCTCCGAGTAATACTATTCCTGCTCATTTATATAAAGATGGGATGCGCCATATACATCCTGATTCCAAACAAGCTCGTTCAATAACAGTAAGAGAAGCTGCTAGATTGCAGTCATTTGATGATGATTATTCTTTTCTTGGAGCAATGATGTCCCAGTACAAAATGATTGGAAATGCTGTTCCTCCAAAATTTGCAAAAATTATTGCCAGTGGATTGTATAAACTTATTTTAAAATATAAAACAAAATAAAAGTATGTCACAGTATTATATTCATAAAGTTGGAAGTCAAGAAATGGGTTCTGTGGAACGAAATAATGGTGTGCCACAGCGTGGACGTTACTTCCTTATATCAAAAAGATGTTTAGATTTTTTCCCACATCTTTCTTCTGTCGCATTGAATGATAAGGCACCAGTGTTTATTGTGCCGACATTCGCAGAAAATAATATCAAAGTGCTTTGCACAATAGATTATCATAATCAGAAACATTCGCTTATTGATTATTCTGGGAATAATCCTCGTGATGAAGTTCGATTGTATATGAATCAGCAAATAGACCCTAATTTATATTTTAAAACAGATGACCTTGCTGTATTTGAAAGGTTTGTTATGGAAGGGGATGTTGTTTATTCGCTTACTCGTATAAGACCAATGGAAGAAGGGTATGATTTTCTACTTCAACATTTATCATCGAATGACAGAGGTCCTTATTATTCAAATGCCATATATGATGGGGTTCTTGATTTTATTCAACAGCCTTTAATAAATGAGGATACTCCTATTGCTATAAGTACTGATGCTGAGGAATATTTGGAATCTGCGTCTTCTGATATACTATCACATGAAGATGACGAAACTGTGATTATTGAGCAGCAAATGGGAGGTCAGTTGTTTAATAGTGTTACATTTCGCCAATTTGTCCTATTCGCTTATGATTATAAGTGTGCTATAACCCGAAAAGTTATCCGTTATAATGATTTATGTAATCTTGAAGCTGCGCACATTAAGCCTCAGGCTCATAATGGACAATTTTTACCATGCAATGGTATTGCTATGAGTCGCGATATGCATTTTGCTTTTGATAAAGGATTTTTTACGATTGATCACAATTATAATGTTATGGTTGCTGATGTGTTAAGAGGAACAGATTTTTATAAGGAATATAATGGACTTAGGATATTTGTGCCACAAGTTGATTTTTATAAACCTAATATTGCTTTTCTTGACTATCATCGTAGAAACATATTTCAAACATTTGCACAAATAAGGCATTTGTAGAATTGCTTCTAGATATTTTTACTGATATGAACTATTCGTAATTTTAGAATAGTTCATATCGTAATTTTCACAAATTCCCAATTGCAGAGCATACCTATCTTGGTCAGCAGGGGCAATTCGTTACCCGTCGCGATTATCCGCAGTTTGTAATACAAGAGATGGTCGTGAATGCTTGTTGTCATCGTGCATATAGCATAAAAGGGACGGACATTCAGATAAAAATGTTTGACGACCGCATTGTGTTCGAGAACCCTGGTCGTTTGCCTGGTATGGTTAGACCTACCAATATTCGTAATACGCATTTCTCTCGCAATCCGAAGATTGCTGCTTTTTTGAAAACCTATCACTATGTCAAGGAATATGGCGAAGGTGTTGACCGTATGTGTCGTGAACTGATAGCAAATGGAGTTGCAGAACCAAAGTACCATACCGATGATTTCATATTGAAAATAACTGTGCCTAGGGTGACAGAAAAATCTACGAGGGTGACAGAAAAAGAAAAAAAGTTACCAGAAAAGTTACCAGAAAAGTTACCAGAAAATCGTATCTGTTTGATAGATAAAATTATAGAAAAATCTAAGTCAAGTGGCGATAAGTTGACAGAAAACAGAATAGCAATATTAAAATTGATGTTGGAAGACCCATATATATCCAAGTCTGAAATTGCTACAGTTTTGGGCTTAAGCTATACCGCAGTTGGTAGTAACATTAATGTAATGCGAGGTAAATATTTACGGCGCGTTGGTTCAGACAAAGGCGGTTTCTGGGAGGTGATATGCGACTGATAGGTAATGATCGAATCGTTCTTCCATTTCTATTTATGAAATATTATGTATTTTTGTGCGATAAAAATGCCGATCCTGTAGCGATAAATAAATAGTATGACTAATGAGAATAGAAACATATTGCTAAAATTGCTTGAGCAACATCAAGAGTCGGGCATGTCGGAGCAGATAGACTATAACAAATTCTATTTGTATTCCATTATCACACATTCTACGGCTATAGAAGGCTCAACAGTAACTGAAGTCGAAGCTATTTTGCTTTTCGACTAAGGTATTACAAGTAGCAAGCGCACAGTGGTCGAGCAGATGATGAACCTTGATTTAAAGGCAGCATACGAATATGGGATGCAATGGATTTTGCGTCATGAACCAATTACGGTTGAATGGCTTGTCCTGCTTGCATCTAAAGTGATGGCTCGCACCGGTAGTGAGTATCATTCTGCAAGTGGAGACTTTTCTGCTGCAAAAGAGGAGTTGCGCAAGCTGAATGTTACTGCAGGATTTGGCGGCAAGTCGTATATGTCGTATCAGAAAGTGCCAGTTCGTCTTGAAGCTTTTTGCGAAGAATTGAACAGACGGAGAATGGCAATTGACGTGTCGGATGTGAGTGCTATTTACGATCTTAGTTTCTGGGCTCATTACGAATTGGTGACCATTCATCCGTGGGCAGATGGAAATGGCAGGATGAGTCGTCTGCTTATGAATCTGCTCCAGATTGAGTTTGGTGTTTTGCCTACAAAAGTGTTAAAAGAAGACAAGGAGGCATACATACAGGCACTTGTGGATACTCGCGAAAACGACGACATAAATATTTTTCTCGATTGTATGGCTCGCCTTCACATCGCTCATCTTCAGAGCGATATAAAGCAATACGAGGTGGCTTTGCAAGATGAAGTGGACAGAAAAGGTGGACAGAAAAAACAAAAGGTGGACAGAAAAAGTGGACAGAAAACACGCGATGCTATTATCTCTCTCATTTCTAGCAATCCGCATATTACTACTACCCAAATGTCTGAGTCGCTTGGAATCAACCGAAGTGCACTTTCAAAGCATATCAAGCGTATGCAGGAAGACGGTATCATCCGTCGTGTAGGACCCGACAAAGGCGGTTTCTGGGAGGTGATTTGTGACTGATACCGAATTTAATAATTTGATTTTTTGTGTTGGGCACATTGTTTTGAATGGTTGGATTGTGGAGTTTGTTGTTATTCCTTTTGTTTCCTTTCCCAGAAGTCTGCATTCTTTATGTCCATTTCTTCGGGGTGAAATTCGGGTTCTTTGCCTTGTTTCTTCTGTTTTTCGTACGATTTTAGCAATTTGAAAACCTTTGGCGAGAGCAGAAGTATTGCAATTACGTTTATCCATGCCATTGAGCCAACGCCTATGTCGCCCAAGTCCCATACCGTTTTCGCTTCGTGAAGCGAACCGAAGAACACCATTCCAATGACCGATATGCGTACACACCAGATTGCAATCTTTTCCTTTTTGCCGTTGCCGAAAAGATAAACGACATTGGTTTCTGCGTAGTAATAGTAAGCCATTACGGTTGTAAAGGCGAAGAAAAATAAAGCCACAGAGATTATTATGTTGCCCCACGAGGCTCCGACCAATGTTCCCAATGCAGTTGATGTGTATGACACGTCGGGAGCGCCGAGTTGTGCTACTGTCGAGGTGAAAAGCATTCCGCCGTTGCCGTCGTAGATGTTGTAGGTCTTGGTGGCGAGAATCATTACCGCCGTCGCCGAACAAACCAGCAAAGTGTCGATATAAACCGAAAAAGCCTGCACAAGTCCTTGTTTCACTCTGGATGCGATACCTTTGCGGCTGCGGCAACGATTGGACCAGTTCCTTGTCCTGCTTCGTTGGAGTAAATACCACGTTTCACGCCCCATGCTATTGTGCTACCGAGTATGCCGCCAAGTGCTTCGTTCATTCCGAAAGCACTGCTAATCATATCCTTGAATGCGGCAGGAACGGCTTCTGCATTGCAGATAAGCACAACGATTGAAAGTATGATGTAGATTACAGCCATAAGCGGTGCAACTATCTGCGCCACGTTTGCAATTCGCTTTACTCCGCCAATGATTACCAGTCCGATAAGTATTGCGACAATAACCCCGACATACATAGTGTCGATGCCGAAAGCGTTGGAAAATGCTGTTGAAATGCCGTTTGAGTGGACTGGAGGAAGGAATATTCCGCAGGCAAGTACAGAACATACGGCAAAGATTATTGCCAGCCATTTACATTTCAGTCCTTTTTCTATGTAGTAGGAGGGACCTCCGCGGAATTGCCCGTTGTGCTCATCCTTGTAAATCTGTGCAAGCGTTGCTTCGGCGAAGGCGGAACCTGCT
>CAJOEG010000137.1:5183-8817 GCA_905233405.1 uncultured Bacteroidales bacterium
ATTGCGCCCGGACCTCCGTAGCCGATTGCTGTTGCAACACCGACGATGTTTCCTGTGCCTACTCGTCCCGACAGAGCCATCGCGAATGCCTGAAACGATGAAATTCCAGTCTTTTGTGTTTTGTCGGTGGAGAAAAGTAGTCTTGCCATTTCTCCAAACCGTCTTACTTGTACGAAGCGTGTGCCGAATGAAAAGTAAAGTCCTGCTGCCAGGCACAATATCACAAGTGGTGCGCTCCAGACGTATGAACTTATCGTAGATATTATTTCTTCCATGTCATTTTATCTGATTAATGTCACATTGCCGCGATGTTCGTATTCTTCTCCGTTTATGCACTTGGCTTTCAGCCAGAATACATACACATCGGGTGCAAGTTGCTTGCCCTTGTAGGTGCCGTTCCAGCCGTCGGCGCGGATGTTGTCGGTTTCATAAACGATGCTTCCCCAGCGGTCGTAAACTGCGAAGTAAACCTCTGTCACCAAGGTTTCGGGGTAGAATGGCTTGAAAAAGTCATTTTGTCCGTCGCCGTTGGGTGTGAATGCGTTAGGTACGAATATGTAAGGATCGCCACAAATCACTTCCTTGACTATTACCGAAACAGTGTCGATTGCTATGCAGTTGTTGCCATCGTGGAAAGTTACTGTGAAAAGCGTATTTTCGGTAGGCGTGGCAATGGGGTTGTATATTTTGTCGTTGTTGAGAATTTTCTTGTTGTCCCATTGGAATGTGCCAGATTCAGATGTGACGGCAACCAATCTTACTTGTTCGCCTTTGTATATGACAGGAGAGCTAATCTGTGCGTCGAGTTCTGGGATATAACCTGTATTATGAATCTCGTAATCATCAGTGAGCGAACAGCCGTTGGCATCGGTTACTGTGAGCGAATATTCTCCGTGGCAAAGATTTTCGATAGCGCGTGTTGTTTTCGAATTCGACCATCTGTATCTGTAAGGTTGTACTCCGCCGTTTACAATGGCTTCGATGTTTCCGTTGCAGTTGTTGTCGCAGAGTTGGTCGCTGAGGTTGTGGCTGAGGATGAGCGTATCGGGTTGTGTGATTGTGATTTGTGCAAAAGCTGTACATCCATGGCTGTCTCTTACGGATATTGAATATGTTCCTGCAGGTACGTTGATTTGCGTATTTGTCGATTCTCCAGTTGACCACGCGAAAGTGTAGGGTTGGGTTCCTCCGAATGTAAGCGAATTGATTGTTGAAAGTCCGCCATGACACAAAATTTGGTTTGTTTCGGATATGGAGGTAGTCAGTTCTGTTGGCTCGGTAATGTTTACAAGTTGGTGAGATACGCAGTTGTCGGCATCAATTACGGTTAGCATGTAACGTCCTGCGCAAAGTCCACGTATTTCGGAGCAGTGCTCTCCGTTAGACCAGTTGTAAGTGTATGGTTCGGTACCTTCGCTTGCCGAAATTCTTGCAGAACCGTCGCAAAGTCCAAAGCACGAAACGTGACTTATAGACTCGGTCTGCGATGTGAGCGTTCCAGGGGCTGGCATATCAATTGAAGCCGAAGCGGTACAGCCGTTTTGGTCTGTTACGGTAACAGTGTTGATGCCGACAATGCATTCGTCGTTTGTTGCTGTTGTGTAGTCGTTGATATTCCAATGGTAAATGTAGCCTGGTGTACCTCCCGAAATGTTGGCTGTCGCCGAGCCGTAGCCAATTCCATCGCATATAGGTTCCTGTATGTTGGCGAAATTTATCGTTATTGCCGGCGGTTCTGAAATCGTCACGGAATTTGTTGTAGTACAAGAATTTTCATCTGTTATTGTTACAGTGTAGGTTTCTGCGCAAAGACCAGTTGCATTTTGGGTAGTTTGTCCGTTGCTCCACGAGTAGGAGAATGGCTCTATTCCTCTCGGATTTACACTTGCCGCACCTTCGCAACGACCGTGGCAGATGTTGTTTACAATGTCGCTAATGTTACTTCCAATGTCGTCGATTGTTATAGAAACCTGGTCAGTCGTAGTACAGCCCATCTGGTTTGTTATTGTGACATTGTATATTGTTGCTGTCGTTGGTGCTACGGTTGGCGAATTTGTATTTCCTCCGCTAACGATTCCTGCACCTTGCCATTGGTATGTCAAGTTGTCGATGTTGTTGGTGGTGACTGTAAGTTGTATTTGTGTGTTTGGACATATAATATGTGATGGTTCGAGGCTGTAGTTGAACCTGTGGATTGTCACCCTTACGTTATCGGTAGCGTAGGTGTTGCATTCCGATTCGCGCACTCTGACATAGTATGTGAGGCTGTTTTCGGGTGAAACATCAACGGTTTGCTCTGTGGAGAATATGGAACTGAAATTCGGGTCGAGAGACCATTCCCAAGCCACTGCGTTTCCTGTGGGAAAAACTCGAAGTGTTGCCGTTCCACCGGGGCAGATTGTGGTGTCGTTCGATGTGCTAAGTCCAACATCGGGTGTTATGACATTGACAGTCTGTGTTACGGTGTCGTTGCAGACGCCTTGTGCTACAAGTGTGTAAGTGGTTGTATGAGTTGGTCTGACACTTGGATTCTGCATATTTGGGTTGCTGAATCCATTTCCTTGTATCCAGTTGAATGTTGTACCGCTGGGGTAGTCGGTTTCGGGACCGATGATTACGCTTTCGCCTGGACAGCTTGTGATGTTGTCGAGGGTTGAGGGACTTGGCGAAACCACGGTTATCGTACGTCTTATGGTGTCGGTGCGGTTACAACTTACTGGGTCGCTGGCGATTAGCGTTACGGTAAATGTGCCACCTTCGGTGTAGGTATGCGATGGGTTTGTCTGCGTTGATGTTGTTCCGTCTCCGAAATTCCATTGGAACGATGTTCCTTGCGAGGTGTTCTCAAATTGCACGTTGTATGGCGCGCAGCCGACAGGCACAGGATTGAAGTTAGCTTCCGCCAGATTTTCAATTATTCGTATCTTAAAGACGGCGTTGTTGCAGTTAGTCGAGTTGTTTGTTGACGACCATACATCTGACGGACTCATAGGGGACATCTGGCATCCGCCACAACTTGCACAAACAGACTGTATTATGTGTCCTTTCTTGTCGAAACGGCTTGTGCCACCATCAACGTGGTCGCGTCCCGATGCACTGCAAGTTGTGTAGCGCAGT
This sequence comes from uncultured Bacteroidales bacterium, assembly GCA_905233405.1. GTDB lineage: Bacteria > Bacteroidota > Bacteroidia > Bacteroidales > ML635J-15 > Bact-19. The sequence continues at coordinate 8,301 of CAJOEG010000137.1, forward strand.
TCTCCAAAGAAAGTTGCGTATTCCAATGCACTGACATCTTCGTTGAGCACAAGCACATAGAAATCCATTCCGTCGGTGGTGTCCTGAATTGCATCTGGCGTAACCTGCATATTCTTTGTGCCAAATTCCTGGTCCCAGTTGTAGTAGTGTCCTTGTGCGTCGTAATAGTTGAACGGCCATTCGCGTCCCCATCCAGAAAGATATACGCGGTTGCATACATCTACAGCAAAAGCTGTTATCGAAATGTTTGGCTTGCCTGTGTTTGTGCCGAATTGGGTAGACCATTCAACATTGGTGATGTCGTTGTCGAATTTTGTAATAAACTGACCGCTGTTTGCCACATAATAGCCAGCATTTTGCACCAGGGCTGTTCCTCCGCATTTGGTCTGTCCGCAGATATAGACATTGTCGTTGTGGTCGGTGCGGACGAAGTAGGCGTTGTCGTAGGCTGGCGAACCGAAGAACGACGATGTTAGCAGGAATGTGCCGTTGTGTGCAATCTTTGCTATAAAGGCAT
>CAJOEG010000138.1:0-920 GCA_905233405.1 uncultured Bacteroidales bacterium
TGTACGGAATCTCCAGTTTTTCAAGGGAGATTGTTCGCTTTGCTTCACGAGGCTGTTGCGTTCCGCACAGTCGAACAATATTACGCTCCTCGTTCCGTATCGCGTTATTGTTCTGACTTGCGGAATGACAAGTCTCTTTATATTTTTGATTATAAAATTCCATATTTGTTGACAAGTTTAGAATAATTTGAGCAGATACGCAATGCCAACTCCCATATAAGTGCCTATGGCATAGCCGATAAGTCCGATTACGATTCCGCTGATCAGCACCTTCTTGTTTCCCATTGCTCCAACAACAGGCGGAATGAAAGGCGGCGAGCAGAAAAGTCCAACTTGGGCTACAGTGTATAGGTCTCCGTTGATTTTTGAGAATCGGCAGAAAATGATATGAATAATTACCGACACCAGCATTATGTACAGCACGAACAATCCGAGCGAAATTGCCGACATATCAATGCTGTAGGGATTAAACTGCGATGCTACCGCTATGCTGAATATCAATATGAAAATCATACCGAGTTCGAAGGTTTTCGGCAATTCGCGGATTTTCTTCGAGAACGATGCAATTATCGACAATGTTGTGATTGTAAGGATGATTACCAGTTCGTTGAGTTTTCCTGTGCCAGTTTCTTGGTCTCCAACTACGCCAAGGTTGTAGAGCAGCAGCGACAACCCCGCACCGACGGCAAGGAATCCTATTGACAGAAGCAGTCCGAGCATTGTCTTTGGAAATACTTTCTTGTTGAGCATCATTCCATAATTTTCGATGCCGTGGTCCTCCATGTTGCTGTTGAGAGTTATTGATGTGGATTCGTCGGGGAAAGGCAGGATTTTGCGGAAAAGCCTATATCCGCCACCTGTGATGAACATTACTAATGGGAAAGTTATGAGCATCTGGAAAGTAAGCACGAGGGTAATTG